>JAIXPV010000625.1 GCA_027486105.1 Runella sp.
ATCGCTTAACTGATGAAAACACTTCCCTTCTTGGCGGGGATCATCAATCTCAAAAAATAATTCGGCTACATCCATTTGTCAAAGATGCTAACTTAGTCCTTCATGCAATAACCCTATTTAAAATTAGCTTTTTAACCTAACAAAATAAGGCTTAACTGGCCAATAAAATCATCTATTACTACACAATATATCAAAATAAATAGATTTAAATCTACTTATTTTGATAATTTTGTAAAAAATAAAAGATTTCATGAACGGTTCAAGTCTTATTCCAACAGAAAAAATAATAGAACGGTTACGTTACGAAAATCCTTGGTGGAGAAACAAACAGATACCAGAACTGTACAGTTCTATGTCCAAACGTTTGTATTTTAAATTATTTTATCCATACGTAAACGAAAAAAATATTCGCAGGGCTTTGGTACTTATGGGGCCAAGACGCGTGGGCAAAACCGTCATGCTGTTCCACAGTATACAGCAGCTAATAACCGAATATGTAAATCCACAAAAAATTTTCTTTATAGGGATAGATAATCCCATTTATGTGCATTTAAGTTTAGAAGATATCTTAACCCTCTGCAAACAATCGCTTAATCAAAGTAATTTAAACGGTTGCTACGTATTTTTTGATGAAATACAATACCTTAAAGACTGGGAGCGTCACCTCAAAGTACTGGTAGATTCTTACCCCGAAACCAAATTCATTGTGTCGGGTTCAGCAGCAGCGGCCCTCAAATGGCACAGTACAGAAAGCGGCGCAGGCAGATTTACCGATTTTATGCTACCACCGCTTACTTTTCAAGAATACATTCATCTTAAAAACATGGACCATCTCATCTATGATGACAACATTATATACGGTGAGAAACCTATCCCCTATTGTCTAACGCACGATATAAAAGCACTCAATAGGGAGTTTGTAAATTATTTGAATTTTGGCGGTTATCCAGAAGTGGTGTTATCCGAAAAAATACAAAGCGATATGGGTAGATACGTAAAAAATGATATCGTGGACAAAGTACTTTTACGCGATTTACCAAGTTTATACGGTATAAAAGACGTACAAGAGTTAAACCGATTTTTCACGTACATTGCCTATAATACAGGGAACGAATTTTCCTATGAAATAATGAGTAAAGAAAGTGGCATACAGAAAGATACCCTCAAAAAATACTTAGAATACTTAGAAGCCGCGTTTCTTATAAAAGTATTGAACAAGGTTGATGTAAATGCCAAACGGCTGAAGAGAGTTACCAGTTTTAAGGTATATTTAACCAATCCATCACTACGTACAGCTTTGTTTTCGCCTATTTCCGAAATCGACAGCGAAATGGGAAATTTAGTAGAAACAGCCGTCCTCTCCCAATGGATGCACCGTGAAAAGTTAGATTTAACCTATGCCCGATGGAAAGATGGTAGAAATGAAGGCGAAGTAGATTTAGTTTTAGTTGACGACAAAAAATATAAGCCTGTTTGGGGGGTAGAAATAAAATGGAGCAACCGCTACTTTGAAAAACCAAGAGAATTAAAAAGTTTAATACAATTCTGCAAGGCTAATGACTTTGATAAAGCTCTGGTTACTTCCATTGACCTAACGGGTGTAAAAGTAGTAGATAACCTTTCTTTTTCATTTTTGCCTGCTTCTATTTACAGTTACAATATTGGCGATATAACCTTAAAAATGAAAACTGGTAATTAGCAAATAAAATTCACAACATAAAACAGCAAACGCAAAACACTTTTACGTAACAGTCTTGGCCAGCGTAAAGCTGGGCAGGCAAAGCGGTCAGCTGACGTGAAGCCTGCCCCTACGGGTATGCAAGGCCACCGTCGATCATTTCCAGTTTGCGGTCAGCCATGTCGGCTAGGTGTTCGTTGTGAGTCACGATGACAAAGGTTTGCCCCAGTTCGTTGCGCAACCGAAAAAACAATTGATGCAGGTCTTCGGCGTTGCGAGAATCTAGGTTACCGCTAGGCTCGTCGGCAAAGATAATGGCGGGATTGTTGATTAAGGCTCGGGCCACGGCCACGCGCTGTTGCTCTCCTCCCGACAATTGTGATGGTAAATTGCCCAAACGGTCTTTCAGACCCAACATTTCCAATAATTCAACCGCTCTTTTTTTTACTTCCGTTTCGTCACTTTTGGTATCGATAAAAGCGGGCATACACACGTTTTCCAGAGCCGTAAACTCGGGCAGCAAATGGTGAAACTGAAACACAAAACCAATGGTGTGGTTGCGAAAAGCGGCTAAGTCTTTCTCCTTGAGGGCAAAAACGTCGGTATCGTTGATAAACACCTGCCCCGCATCAGGACGGTCGAGCGTTCCCAAAATGTGCAAAAGGGTGCTTTTTCCAGCCCCCGATGCGCCCACAATCGTAACCAATTCTCCTTTATGAATCTCTAAATCAATGCCTTTCAAAACGGAAAGATTTCCGTATTTACGAACAATTTGGCGGGCTTTCAGCATTCTTTACGCGTTAAAATTGAATTGACAAAGATTGAAAAACTTCGCAACTTAGGCAACTGGGATTTACGATAAACACCTTTTGGTAGCTTTTGGTGATAGGTAGCTCGCTTGAAAAAGAAAGGCCGTTTATTTACGTTCCTCTCCAAATCTTTATCACCGACATGGATGTTTCATTTTTATAGGTTAGTTTCGTAACCTGTTTTTCAATGATTATATGGCTAAAGTTAAAACCGCTTATTTTTGTCAAAGTTGTGGTCATCAGTCGCCCAAATGGCTGGGGCGCTGCCCTTCCTGCGGCGAATGGAACACCTTGGTGGAAGAAGTTCTCGAAAAAGAAGATAAAAAAGGGCCTATCGGACAATGGAAGTCGGTGAGTTTGGCCTCCAAACCCAAAGCCATTGTCGAAATAAAATACGAAGAAGAACCGCGTATTGTCACGATAGACGGCGAACTGAACCGCGTTTTGGGCGGCGGTATTGTGTTGGGATCGTTGGTGCTCATCGGCGGTGAGCCGGGCATCGGAAAATCGACGCTGATGCTGCAAATTGCGCTTACGCTCACCCAACGCGTCCTGTACGTGTCGGGCGAAGAAAGTGAGCAGCAAATCAAGATGCGCGCCGAGCGGCTTACGTCCAAAAACCATAATTGCTTTATTCTGACGGAAACATCGACCGATAATATTTTTCGTCAAATCGAAGAATTTGAGCCAGATGTTCTCATCATTGACTCTATCCAAACCATGCAATCGTCGCTCATCGAATCGGGCGCGGGTAGCGTGTCGCAGGTGCGTCAATGCGCTTCCGAACTGATGAAATACGCCAAAGAAAGCGGTGTGCCGGTGTTTATGATTGGGCACATCACCAAAGACGGCAGCTTGGCGGGCCCCAAAACCCTCGAACACATGGTGGATACGGTGCTTCAGTTTGAAGGCGACCGCCACACTACGTACCGCATTTTGCGCACCACCAAAAACCGCTTCGGAAGCACGTCAGAATTAGGAATTTATGAAATGCTCGGCACGGGGCTTCGGCAAGTGACCAATCCGTCAGAGATATTGATTTCGCAGCGCGAAGAGCAATTGAGCGGCATCACCATTGGCTCCATGCTCGAAGGTAACCGACCGCTGATGATCGAGATACAGTCGCTGGTGAGCGTAGCCAACTACGGCACGCCGCAGCGCAGTAGTACGGGCTTTGACAACAAACGGCTTCAGATGCTGCTGGCGGTGTTGGAAAAACGCGGCGGTTTTCGACTGGGTACCCAAGATGTATTTCTCAATGTAGCGGGGGGCCTGCGCGTAGAAGACCCCGCCATCGACTTGGCCGTGGTAACTTCAATTGCGTCGTCTTTTGAAGATTCTTTTGTGCCGCCTTCGGTTTGTTTTGCGGGAGAAGTGGGCCTGGGCGGTGAGGTACGGGCCGTGAGCCGCATCGAAGGCCGCATTGCCGAAGCAGAGAAACTGGGCTTTAAAAAAATCTTTATTTCAAAATACAACACCAAAGGCCTGATTTTCAAAAGCTACGACATTAAGATTATCCCCGTTGCGAAGTTGGATGAAGTATTTGGGGAATTGCTGCGATAATTCTCAACAAACCTTTCGTACTTCCATTCCCAGCAACGCACCTAGTTTTTCGATTTTTGAGCTGATATGCCCAACGCCGACGGCGCAATGATGCGCAGGGCCGTGGCTGTTCCAATCGTTGACAAATTTGCGGGCACCGATAGAAAACTTATATCGGCTGTTGGTATTGCCAATCTCTAAAATCGGCCCCGCAACCGATTCTGCCTCGGCCACCAACATCATCAACCCACCACCTCGTTTTTCTACGACTGATAGTAGCGTCACTGGGCCATTTTTTACGCTCATTTCCACCGATACCCCTTTTCCTACTTTGCCGTGGTAGACTTTCAAGGGGCGTACTTTGGTTTTACCTTCGGCAATGGCAATGTGCCCAGGGCCATCGTGGCCCATCAGCACCACATCGGCCGCGAAATCCATGGCGTAATACTCCGTAAATGAACCTCCCGCGCCAAAAGTATCCATGATTTTCATGGCTTGGGCGTTTTTGATTTCGTATTCACCCGCCACGGGCACGCCATTAGCTGTGAGTAAGGAATTTCCTAAAATAATAGACGCTATCGCTTCTTCATTCTCTGGATTGCCCGTTCCTTTGTAATAATAAGCCATCGAGCCTAGCTTGTGTTTTTCCACCAATCGCTCCAGCGCCACCGACGTAACGGCCGCTTTCTCAAGCTCCTCATGTGGGCAATCCGATTGAATATCAAAGGTTTTGTAAAATAATTGAAGACGCTCCGCGATTTCGGCGAGACTTACTTCTTTGCGTAATTCAGCCAACTCTTCCACTTCCAACAATTCGATATGACCACCGAAATGCGCATAGTGTTGGGTCAGGTCAGAATAAATATCCAACATTCCGCTGTAATAATGCCCCATGCAGCCCAACCGATTGTAGGCCATGGTATTGGCAACTTTGGCCGCCTCTACCCACTCGCTGACTTCAAGCCACGTTTCTGAGTCATTATGCAACATTCCCGTTATTTGGTGAAACCTAATCCCTACCCGATTGAACACATTGGCGATTTCGGGTACGGGACAAGCCGAACAATACGCCAGCCATTCGCCCGTCATTTGGGTGCGGTCTGTCATGGCGTTGAATATCGTATAATCAATGGCGGCTTCGGGCGATAAATTGAGGATGATGACGGGGACTTTGGCGCGTTGAACGACTGGCAAAACCGTCGAAGACAAGGCGTAAGTTGTCACATACAAGAAGATAATATCAACATCTTCGGTCTTAAAACGTTTTCCAGCTTCAAATGCTTTATCAGACGAGTCCACCAATCCTACATTCACAATATTGGGGTGAACAGCGGCCAATTTTGCCTCTACTACGCTCAGATAACCTTCTAATCGCTCTTTTAATCCTTCAAATTGTGGCCAATATGAGTCTAAACCGATGCCAAACAATCCGATTTTTAAGGTTGTATTCAATTTTATCATACGTTAGAATTCCCTCCAAACGGTAGTACAATCAAAATATTAATATCACTTTGTACAACAACAGACTGGCCCGTTTTCAAACCAAATCAGTACTAAAGGATATTTATGGTAATATTCCACAAATAAATAGTATTTTCGACCATCCACAAATGACCATTTTGATTATTGTTTTATATTTTTTGATATGAAATTATTTAGAAAATACTTCACCTTTGTCCCCAACACCAACGAACAAAATCAGGGAATAAACATACTCAATGTAGGGCATAATATCCACCCTGCCAATCACCCATACCCCGACATCCAACACCCTGACAATTATTACTTTGAATGGGATAAAGGTAGAAGCCTGAAAGAGTACCAAATCATTTATATTTCCAAAGGAGAAGGCTATTTTGAGGCCAACGGCTTACCCCCTCAAGTCATCGAAGAAGGAACCATTATTTTGCTGTATCCTGGAGTTTGGCACCGCTACCGTCCTAAAGAAACTACCGGTTGGGAAGAATATTGGGTAGGGTTTTCGGGCACGTACGCCCATTATCTATTGGAACAGGAATGTTTTAACCCCCAAAACCCAATCATTAAAGTAGGTTTTAACACTGAGTTTTTGGAAACTTTTTCAAAACTCATTGAGGTGATTGAAGGTCGGGGCGACTCCTTCCAAAAACTTTCTTCTTTTCAGCTTATTCACCTCTTGGGCATCGTATACGCATCGGTGTTGTTGTCGAACCAAAAGATGTCGAGAAAAGAAGAAATCATTGATAAAATACGGGACGAAATCCACAAAAACTGGAACAAAGATATTGATTTTGAGGCACTTGCCAGAAAATTCAACCTAAGCTACATCTGGTTTCGAAAAACCTTTAAAGAAGTGCTTGGCACCTCTCCCAACCAATACCACCTTACCCTGAAATTACGAAAAGCGGAGCAACTCATTCAGGAAACAAACCTGACTTTGGCCGAAATTGCCTATCAATCTGGCTTTGAATCAGAGTTTTATTTTTCAAGAATTTTCAAAAAGAAGATGAATTATAACGCTTCGGAGCTGCGCAAGAAGAAATAATCAATTTCACCACCGAATCCTGAAGCCTACGCCGTGGATTCCTTCAATCTTGATGTTGGGGTCGTCGCAAAGGTATTTACGTAAGCGCGACATAAACACGTCGAGACTACGTCCCATAAAATAATCATCGTCGCCCCAAATGGCTTTGAGCAAGTCTTCGCGTTTGATAACCTGATTGGGACGCTGCACCAAATAGCGTAATACTTCAGCTTCTCGAAAGGTCAAATCTTGCGTTTTTTCGTTGATTTTTAGGTGTAATTTCTCAAAATCAAATGCATAATTGCCAACATTGATTACTTCTGGCGTTTGGGTTTTTGATTCAGATACATGTTTTTTCTGGCTTCGACGAAGAAAAACCTCAATCTTGAGCACCAACTCTTCCATGCTAAAGGGCTTGGTGAGGTAATCGTCGGCACCGAGTCGGAGGCCGTGGAGTTTGTCTTCTTGCAACGAGCGGGCCGTCAAAAAAAGAATTGGCACCTGGGTATCTTGTTGACGAATTTTATGCGCCAACGTAAATCCATCAAGGTGAGGCAACATCACATCCAGCACGCACAAATCAAAAGGTTGTTGTTTCTGAAAAGTTTCTAACGCCTGCAATCCATCCGTACAATGGACGATGTCATAATGATGAAGTTCGAGGTTATCTTTGGTCACAAAACTCAAATTCGGGTCATCTTCAACATATAAAATACGCGGCATTATCAGAAAATCTGTTATTGGTGAAATCTTATCAGTAAAACGTAGTTACTGCTCATCGAGAATGTGTGTCGGAAAGTACAGACAATTCTCTGACAATTCAAAAGGCTGAGACTAGTTTAATCGGACCTAAAAGTGGTGGTGAGACAAACGGCACGTTCCTGCTGCTCACCTCTATTTTTTTAATGGAATAAAAATCTTAAACTCACTTCCCTTGTTCACTTCACTCTTGAGTTGGATTCTCCATTGGTGCGCTCTTACAATCTGCTGCACATAGCTCAGGCCAATACCAAACCCTTTTACGTTGTGGACATTTCCCGTTGGAATCCGGTAAAACTTTTTAAAAATCTTATCTCGGTATTCGGGAGCAATTCCTATGCCATTGTCTTTGACCGACACTACCAATGACCCATTTTCGTTGAAAGTCTCCAACGAAATAACGGGGTTTTGGGGTGTATATTTAAAGGCGTTGTCAATTAAGTTGCTGATTGCATTCGTAAAATGCATCCGGTCAGCATGAATATAAGGCTCCACAGCATTCAGATGAAGGGTAAGGTCTTTCTCGTACTTATGAGACACCGAAGTGATGATTTGGTGGGCGTCGAGCCATTCAATAGAAAGTGGCAGCTTATTTTTTGCCGCTTTTGCCATATTCAGCACCGTTTCTACTTGGGTTTGGAGGCGTAGAGCCTCCTCTTTGATAATCGTGGTATATTTTTGGAGGCGTTCGGGCTGGTCTTTGATGGCGGGTGTATTGAGCACATCGGCCGCGATACGTATGGTGGCAATGGGCGTTTGCAACTCATGCGTCATGTTATTGATAAAGTCACGCTGTATTTCGGTGAGTTGTTTTTGCCTTAAAATCACAAACAAGGCATATCCAAAAAAACTAACCGCAATCAACACCAGCAATGAAGACCAAATCCAACCTCTGAGGTCGTTGATGACCGCACTATTTTGATTGGGAAAACGTACACCGAAATAATAAGGATACTTATTGGATTTGAGCCAATTAGCCGTTTGGGTGGGGGTTTTATTATCATTACGGGTACTCAGGGCTACCCCATAAAACATTTTATTGCTGGCGCAATCATAAATCCCTACTTACAAATCAGTAATAATATTATGCCTAACGCAGCTGGTTTTGAGGTAATGTTCGAGAATGCCCGGATCAACCATCGAGTTGGTATTCACCAAAAAATAATTAGAAGAAAGTTGCTCCACGGGGTTGTTGTGCAGCATCACAGCGTTAAGCTGCGCAAGCTGCTCGGCTACTTCCTGCAAAGACACATGAACCTGCTGATTGAACTGGCGCTCCCCCATGTCAAGGGCTTTTCTTACCCAATATATCTGAGTCACAATGACCCCAATGATGGACAATGTGGATAAAATTACCAGAAGGCGTATGGTTTTTCTTGACATAAATGCAGGCTAACACTTTTTACTAAACATGCCTGTTGGCAATATTAACCAAAAAATACTTACGAATTTAGGACGTAGACGGATTCTTACCAATGGATTAACAAACCATTAACAAAAGTTGAGTATTCATTAACACAGGCACAGGCTCCAAACTTCTACTTTTGAAAAGTCAATTGACAAAGAAAATTATTAACCACTTAAACGACTTATTTTTATGAAAAAAGTAACACTTCTTCTTCTATTCTCTTTCATTACGGCATCGATTGTCCTGGCAAGTGCGGCGGTTGCAGCATTTGGTTGGACAGCAACCGACCACAATTTTGGTCAAATCAAACAGGGTAAACCAGTTATGGCCGAATTTGCGTTCACCAACAAAGGGGCCGTTCCGCTCCTTATCCACAAGGCATACGGCTCATGCGGGTGTACGGGGGTTGATTATCCCAAACAACCTATTATGCCTGGAGCGTCGGGCACTATCAAAGCGACATTTAACGCCGCCGCCATTGGTACATTTAACAAAACGGTCACAGTAGAATCAAACGCCGAGGGTGGACTGGTTACCCTCAACATCCACGGAGAAGTCACTAAATAGGGCTATCAATTGGATGAACAACCCAGTTATGAAGCAAACAGGCGCACCCAAAAAGTGCGCCTGTTATTGTTATAAAACCACAACTCCTTATTCTACATAGTCAAGCTCTTTATGAAACGTTTCTTCCATCACAAAAAGTGAAACATACGCAATCGCAAAACAAAGCAACGCCACCAACCCTCCTGCCGAAATAGCCCCCAAGCTGGGTTTGAGATATTGGTACAAGGGTAGCGTCAAAAGCGTTGTAGCCCGCACAAAATTGGCCACGGTCGAGGTAGCTGTAGCGCGAAAATTGGTCCCGAAACTTTCGGCTGTTACCGTTAAAAACATAGCGATATAACCAATAGAAAAGCCCAAATAAGCGCACACAATATAAAAAGTAGCCGCATCCGTAATACCGCCGTAGAGGTAAAAAATCACCCCCACCAACGTCATGGTGGTCATAATGCCAATTGCCATACGCCTTGATTTAAGCCACTGACTCAGCACCCCACTGAACATATCTCCGATGACCATCCCGACAAAAACATACATGACGCAACGTCCGGTCACTATCTCTTCCGTAATACCTAACGCCTTCGCAAATTCATTGCTGAATGTGGCTAAAATTCCGATAACAAAATATGTAGGCACACCCACACCGATGCATCGCATGTATTTCCAAAAACGGGCACTATTAGTAAAAAACGCTGATATACTGCCTAGTCGCAAGCTTTGGGTTTTGGCTTGCTCAAACATACCTGATTCATACACGCGTATCCGCAATAGCAGCAGGGCCAGCCCCAAACCACCGCCCGCAAAATACGTGGTACGCCAGTCAAACCATGAGTTGGTCAGAAAAGCCACAACCGCGCCCAAAAGTCCCACACTCGCCACAATCGAAGACCCATAACCTCGCAGCTGTTTGGGTAATATTTCAGAAACCAACGTCAAGCCTGCCCCCAATTCTCCCGCTAGGCCCACCCCAGCCACAAACCGCAGAAAACCGTACAACATGGGTGTTTGCACAAAACCGCACAGGATATTGGCCAGCGAATACATGATAATAGAGCCAAATAAGACCGAAAGCCGACCGCGTTTATCGGCCAAAATACCCCACAAAATACCTCCTAGCAGTAATCCCGCCTGCTGCCAATTGTAGATAGCAGCGCCTACGCTCGACACCTCTTCGGGGCTCAGTCCGAGGCTTTTGAGGCTCGGAACCCGTACTATATTGAACACAATCAAGTCATATACATCCACAAAGTAGCCGAGCGCAGCCACAATGACAGGCAAACTCACTAAACGGCTTAAAGAGGTAGATTGGGCACTGCTGTTTTTCATAAAATTATTAACGGAAAGGGTCATCAGGAACGCAATTACGGAAAAAGGCGTTTTTGTGTAAAGCGATGAGGGGTAGATTTTATACTTTAAGGCGTAAATCACCAGAAAATTCTCCCAAACGCATTTTTACGTTAATTTTCTTCCAAAATGATGGAAACAATTGTCATCGGTTTGCTTTTTTTAGGGGCCTTGGGGTACGTCGGCAACCGCCTACGAAAAGAATTAAGCCCTAAAAAATCGGGTTGCGGCAAGGGCTGCGGGTGTGAAAAATAAGGGTAAAGTTTAGTTGGCAAAGGGTAAAGTTGAGGCTTTTTTTGCAAGTTTGTGCATCGAACTTAGAACCGCCAATCCTACCAATGACATCAATCGCCGTAATAGGTGGTGGCAGTTGGGCCACTGCTATTATCAAAATCCTGTCCGAAAACAACGTATCTATCCGATGGTGGCTGCGCGACCGTGCCGCCGTTGACCACATCCGAAAGCACCATTACAATCCCGATTACCTCCGCGATGTGCGCCTAAGTCCCCGTAAAGTAAAGACTTTTTCGAAAATTACCGATGCCCTCAACGGTGCCGAATACGTCATTTTGGCCATCCCTGCCGCTTTTGTTCAGGAGCCGTTCCAAGGATTAACCGCCAAACATTTTGCGGGTAAACGGGTAGTTTCGGCCATTAAAGGCATGATTCCCGAAAAAAACTGCTTGGTCACGGATTGGGTCGAGGAGCGTTTTGAAGTACCGCTGAGTCAAATTTCCGTCATTGCTGGCCCATGTCACGCCGAAGAAGTGGCACTCGAAAAGCAATCTTACCTCACCATCGCCTCTACCGACGAAGCCTGTGCTTCGCATTTTGCCCAATTGATGAATTGTCGGTTTGTCACCGCCAACCCTTTAGAGGATTTGTACGGGGTTGAATACGCGGCAGTCATGAAAAACATCGTGGCGTTGGCCTGCGGCATCAGTCACGGGTTGGGCTACGGAGACAACTTTCAGGCAGTGTTGGTCTCCAACGCCATGCAAGAAATCCGCCGTTTTGTCAATGCCGTAGACCCGCGCGAGCGTGATTTGAGCGCCTCGGCCTACTTGGGCGATTTGCTCGTAACGGCCTATTCGCAGTTTAGCCGCAACCGTACCTTTGGCAACATGATTGGGCGCGGTTACAGCGTTCAATCGGCCCAAATGGAAATGAAAATGATTGCCGAAGGCTACTACGCAGTCAATAGTATTTTTGAAATGAACAAGAAATACGGCGTTGAAATGCCCATCACACAAGCCACCTACAGGATTCTCTACGAGCGTCAGCCCCCAGCCACTGAAATTGGGTTGTTGAAAATGAAACTTCGGTAGACAATTACAGAGTCATTATGAGATTTGACAAATTCATCCCGACAGCGCAACTTAGCCCCTACATTAAATACTTTGTGGTGGCCGAAAATGCCCACGAAAGCCAATACAAGGTTTTGCCTGCGTCGGGTCTTGTCATTGGATTTCAGTACCGTGGGCAGCTTTCAACGTTCATCAATAACGAAGAATTGAATTTGGAGACATCGGGCATAACGGGTATTTGTGACCACTATAAATTATTCAAAAATTCCGCCAATATCGGGACTCTATTGGTTTACTTTACCGAAATCGGCTTTACGCACTTTACGGCAAGCCCTGCCTATGAGCTATTTAACCAAAGCATTTCACTCGACGATATTTTTGAAAAGCACAAAGTACGTGAAGCGGAAGAAAAACTATCATCAATCACAACAGATGCCCAGCGTATTCAGATTATTGAACATTTTTTCCTCTCTCATCTCAAAGACATTCAAGCCGACCGACTTATCGTTGAAGCGGTCAAGCTCATCTACCAGTCAAAAGGAACTATTAAAATTAAGGAGTTAAACAAAAAACTGTTTATCAGCCAAAGCCCTTTTGAGAAACGTTTCAGAAAATTAGTGGGCACTTCCCCAAAGAAATTTGCATCGATTGTTCGATTCAATACGGTATTAAATGATTTGAATGGCCCGAAATCGCTTACTGACATTTGCTACGAAAATAACTTTTTTGACCAAGCTCATTTTATCAAAGACTTTAAACATTACACGGGCGATACCCCCGAACAGTTTAAGCGGTTCTTATAAAGAAACGATTTTTTACAATGATAGCCCCTTCGTTTTCGGGAATTTTGCATTGTACAAATCATTGTTTAATAACCACTAAATCACCGAACCATGTTTACCGTAGACCAAATTAAAGCGGCCCATTCAAAAGTAAAATCTGGTGCCGATTTTCCCAACTATATTCAAGAGCTGATTCAATTGGGTGTGACATCCTACGAAACCTACGTGTCGGACGGACATACTGATTATTTTGGAAAAGATGCTTACCAAACTTCAACCACCCCGAAGTACGACCCATTGTTGATTACAGAAGTGAGTAATGTGGAACAATTCAAAATTGACCTTAAAGCGCATCAGCAAGGCCAAACTGATTATCCTACTTTTTGCAAGGACTGCGCAAAATCGGGCATCGAAAAATGGACAGTTTCGACCGATAAAATGACTTGCTCTTACTACGACAAGGGCAAAAATAAACTATTGACGGAAATAATACCGCAATAAAACAACCTCCGAAAACTCCAAATTCATGTGGTAGTGTGATAAGAGAACAAAAAAATTGGGGCCACCCTTCGTAAAAGGCTGCCCCAATTTGCCCTTAATCGCACTGATTATTTTTCGATCAACACATTAGACCCCTGATTCTTATCAAAAGTATTGGCAGTCGTTAAATCGGCATTGGCCGAAGCGCCATAGCTAACAAATACACCATAACCGCCGCTCCCGCTGATGGTCGTATTTTTGATGGTCATGGTGGCTCGGTTGCCGTAGATAGCCACGTTTGCCCGCTTCCCTGAAACAATAGCGACGCTGCCCGCATTTTTAACCTCTACTTGTTCAAGCAAATTTTTCGGGTCGGCCGAGTAGCAAATCAGGCCTCGCCAATAGGCCGCTGTGTTGTTGGCTCCGTTGAAAACTATTTTCTCCGTGGCCGTTCCTTTGGCCAAAATATACCCATCGGTATTGATTCTTATGACCGCGTCGCGATTCATTTCAAGAATAATACCCGGATTTAATTTCCAACCAGTACTAACCGTCAATTCACCCATCAATCGGTAGGGAGTTTTGTCGGCAAAACCCGCCCACGTGATTTCTTCTTTTCCTTTGATGCCCGAGGTGGTTACTTCTACCACATCGCGCCCGTTGCCGCCTTTGAATGTCGAAGCGGCATCCAATTTTGCCACATTTTCGGCAGTAAGCATGATACCCGCTTCAGTGTTGTTTGAAAAAGCATTTTGCAAAAATTCACGTAAAATAGAACCGTCGTAAGCATAGATTCCGTAGCCATCGTTTTGAGAAAACACAGTATTTTTAAGGGCCATCTGCGCCTTGCTTCCTCCCGACAAAAACAAGGCAGATTTTGTGGTACTGAAGATACTTCGGCTACCGGCGTGCATTATTTCCACGTATTCCAAAAGATTGGCGTTGCTGCCCGAGTAAAGCGAAATACCCACCCAATACCCCTTGGTTTTCTGTACGCCAACAAATTTGATTTTGCGGTTGGCTTCGCCCTTAGCGATGATAAGTCCGCCGTTGTCATTAATATTCATCCGGACATCCCGCTCAAACGCAATGACTACGCCTGGAGCGATGGTCAGTTCACTGTTGACATCAATGGACTTGGTTACGATATAGTCTGGCAAGTTGGGATTGGCTACGCGGTCGGTGAGGTTGGTCTTGACGGTGATGTTTGCGGTAATGGCCAAAGGCTCGGCTACCGAGGCGGTTACCAATACTTTGTCGGTACTTTTGCCATTGGCACTACTGACGGTCAGCTCAAGTTCGTATTCTCCGACTTCATCAGGCGTAAACGTAGGCTTAAACGACGACGCGTTTGAAAGAATTACGGTACTTTTGGCGGGCTTTCGCAACAGCTTCCACTCTACCGTAAGCGGTTTACCCTGCGCGTCGCTCGATTCAGATGCATCCAAGCTGACCTGTTGCCCTACCTGCACTGATTGGTCAGCGCCTGCTTTTGCTGTAACGGTAAACGTGGGATCAACGATTTCTTCCTTTTTACACCCTGTCATTATCAACATGAGCATCATCAAAGGCACAAATAAAGAGACGATAGCTGATTTTTTGGCAAAAGGCATTGCCTGAACCCGCAGGTTCTGAAGTACATTTTTTTGTTTCATGGCTTAAATTACTGTTTGAATTTTTGAACACTCAAAAGTAATTTGCCTAGCCCTGAAGCAAAGGGGGATTCGGGCTGAAACGGTAAAAGTAGAGGCTGAAGTGATAAAAAAAGGAGTGTTTTAACAAATATCGTCGGTGAGGTTATTTCCACACCGACGATAACAATGCTAAAAATTAAAACGAACGCCAATGCTGGCCTGCGGATGGAGATAAAAAATGTCAGGAATCAATTCAATGTAAAGTCCACCTTCCAAAAACAGGGACAAAGGACTGTTGGGCACAAAATATTCAGCTCCTGCCAAACCTGCGCCTCCGAGCGAAATATTGTTGGTAAACACTTTTACACCAGGTACATTGCTAGGGTCAAAATAATAGCGGCGTGAGTTGATTTGGCCACCGAAGCCGTAATAAACGTGCAGTTTTTCGGCTTTGAACAACCCTCGATGCCACAAATACGCCGCCCGCACCGAAAATCCTGCGTTTTGATAGGTGCCTTTGCGATACTTGCGGTCACGGCCATAAAACAGACCATACGTGCCAGCGGATATATCTAGGGCTTTGTTGTCGCCAAAATATTTGCGGACATTCAGCCCCGAAGGCTCTACCAATTGAAATCCGACGGCCCAATTATTGTACTGCGCCATTGAGGGTAAAATACCAAAAGCAGTCAGCAACAAAGTGAATAATAGCTTCTTTTTCATCTACGATAGTGTTAATTTTAATAATGACAATCGGTGGCCTCAAAACCCTTACTGATTAAGCCATGATGGCAAATGCTTTCAGGGTATCTAAGAGCGTTTTATTTTCCTCGGCCGTTCCGACCGTAATCCGTAGGCATCCATCACACAGAATCACTTTTGACCGGTCGCGCACGATGATTTTTTGGTCAATCAAGTACTGCATCACGGCCGAAGCATCGTCAAATTCAACGAGTAAAAAGTTGGAATCTGACGGGTATATCTTTTTGACTAACGGCAAGGCGGCCAAATTCGTGCGCAAATGCTCTCGCTCCTCCAAAATATCATTTACCAACTGGTTTTTGGTTTCGACGTAGTCGAGCGCCTCAAGTAACAACTGCTGCGTAGCACCGCTGAGGTTGTAAGGAGGTTTGATTTTGTTTAATACTTTAATAATTTCTTCGGAGGCAAAACACATTCCCAAACGCAACGAAGCCAACCCCCACGCCTTGGAAAATGTCTGTAACACTATCAGATTGGGATAATTATCCAACTCCTGCGTAAACGACGGCTCACTCGCAAAATCGATGTATGCCTCATCGACGACCACCAATCCTTGAAAGTTGTTCAAGATTTCTAAAATTGCTTCGCGCTGTACCAAATTTCCGCTGGGGTTATTGGGCGAGCATATCCACACAATTTTGGTTTTGGGGGTCAATGCCGCCAATACTTTAGAGGTATCAATCTGAAAATCAGAAGTCAACGGCACTTTAATGACAGGCACGTCGTTGATGTCAGCGCTTACCTGATACATCCCGTAGGTAGGCGGCATGAGCAGCATATTGTCTTCACGGGGCGTGCAAGTGGCCCGCACCAAAAGGTCAATGGGTTCGTCGGAGCCATTGCCCAGAAAAATTTGGGTGGGGCGCACGCCTTTGATGGGCGCCAATTTTTGTTTGATGGCCCACTGGTACGGGTCGGGATAGCGGTTCCAGTGCTGCCCGTTTACCGACTGATAGGGATTTTCATTGGCATCCAAAAAGATACCTTCTTTGCCCGTATATTCATCCCGCGCCGACGAATACGGCACTAAGTTGAGGATATGCGGGCGGAGGATTTTTGTTAAGTCAAAAGTCATTGTGGTAAAAATTGGGCGAATTCTTTTAAAAGTTTGGGGCTTGATTTAACAACCCATATTTTGAAGGCTGTAAAAGCAGTCTCTGGCTTCAATTTAGCAACTATCAATTCATGAAAATCTCTTTTTTCTTGCGGATTATCCTCTGATTTTAAATATCCAGTAGCATAGTATACAAAGTTGTTCATCTCTTTGGTAAGGGCATGAATGATATTTTCAGCTTCAATTTTTTTCAAAACAGTTTTACCATCGTATACTTCTTCCAAAAGTGCCACCGTGTTAAGAACTATTTGAGTTTGAATCTGAGCTTTAAAATCTGGGGAATCAGACTTGAGTGGGTCAAAAATATGTTCAATCAAATCTACAATCCTGTTATCAGGATTGATGCAGTTCAAAATATCGTCGTATTGAGGCTTAGCTAACTTTGTATTGTTACAATGGCCACAAACATAAAACAGATTATTCCAATCAAATTTCAATAATTTTAATTTGCC
>JAIXPV010000137.1 GCA_027486105.1 Runella sp.
ACCGAGCTAAAGTAGAGCGCGCCGTAAAACTCTCCATGGAGAAGTATTGCTCGGCAACGGCCCAATTTGAACCATTGGCCGAGATTTCGCACGAGATAACAATTGAAGCGTAAATAGTAGTCATAGGTCAGTTGGCAGTTTGCAGTACTATTTTCTGCAAACTGCCAACTGACCTATAATTCTACCACCAACGATAAAACAGCCCAACGCGGGCATTGAGGGTTGAAGCATCTTTGATGCCTTCAGCCGCAGACTCAAATGGCAAGTGTTGGTACGTAGCTCCCGCTTCTAAGCCTAATTTTCCCTGTTTTTTAAACAGCACACGCACTCCTGCGCCAGCTTGGGCCACAAATCGGAAGCCGTTATCACCCGTCGGAATGCTTCCCCAATAATTAATTAATTCGGCAAACGCTCCTCCAAGCCCTACCTGCACATAAGGACGCACGCGGGCATTTACGTTGCCCACGTGATAACTCCCCGTCAGCACCAAAGGCACGGCCGAGAAAGTACGCGTTTGAACCGCCGAAACATCCTGATTGTCAGAACTATAAACCTGCCTTCCAATACGATTTTGGAAATATTGCGAGCCTACCGAAAGCCCCGCAGAAAGATTCGTTTTGGGAAAGACAAAATCAACCGCGACGTTATAATTACGCAGCGTTGTG
Organism: Runella sp.; assembly: GCA_027486105.1. Classification (GTDB taxonomy): domain Bacteria; phylum Bacteroidota; class Bacteroidia; order Cytophagales; family Spirosomataceae; genus Runella. Next base: position 666 of record JAIXPV010000137.1, read on the forward strand.
TTATCCATGTAATTACCAAAGGTACCCGTTGGCAGCCCCAATCCACCCGTTACTGACACCCGGTAAGTAGTATAGCGCTCGTAAGGCGACTGACGTTTAAACAATTCGGGCCGGTCAACCACTTGCTGCGCAAATAGCTCCCCAGCAAAGACAAGGACAATAGCCAAACAAATGATTCTTTTCATATTTTGGTAGTTATTTAACGAGCAACGTTAGAGGTTTACTTGTTCGAAAAACCCATCCCATTGCTGACTTTTTAATTCTTTTTAAGGTAGGCTGATTGCGTAAAAACGGCGTCAATGACCGATGCAACGGCATTTTCATCAAAAATCCCATCGCCTCGTATCTGCGCATTCCAGACCACCGTTGCTCGGTTGCTCGTACCTGCATTCTTAAGGTCGATGATTTCAACCTGCCAATACCTTTCCGTAGTTTGGTAATACGAATACGTAGGCGGATAATAAAAACCACCACCGCCAAACCCCCAGTAGGTGTTCCATGGATTAAAGTTGGCCACCACACCCGTTTGGGTTTCGCTGATACGAAGCACATTTACGCCAAAATCAGGTTTGGCGGCCTTGGCAACCCGAACGTAGCCTCGCTTGGTCATGTTTTCGGCCACGCGGCTCAAAACGCGAAAATCCAACCCCGTCGTGGCTACTCCCGAGCGGTCATTTTGAACCACAAATACACTATCCGCCAAGCTGAAAGTGCTATAATTCCCGAAATTGGTGTTTTTCTCGTAGTTTGTTATAAACACTTGTGAATCTTCCGGCGTTAGGTCCTGTAAGGCATCTGGACTACACGACCAGCTCATTGCCGCTACCGCAAGCCCCATCATGATGTTCAAATACTTAACTTTCATTGTTTTACGAAATTGATTAATGTGTGTCTGCTAATAACGAAAATATCCCCCAAATCATTTCATCAATTCATGCTCTATATTGCCAACGACCCAATTTACTGTCATCCGTTACCAAAAGGACCCAATGGCGAACCACACCGTTTTCCAATGCTCAAATACGAACTCATACCTGAGCAACTCCTCTACGAAGGCACTTGCTCAAGCGAAAATTTCTTTTCGCCAGGCACGTTAGATGAGCGTTGGATTTTGGGCGTACATACCCGCCCATATTGGGAAGATTTAAAGCAGTTACGCATTTCAGAAAAGATGGTCAGGCGCATCGGCTTTCCCCTGTCGGCACGGCTCATTGAGCGAGAAACCCGTATTGCCCAAGGCACCATTGAATGTACCCACCATGCCTTAAAATATGGGGTTTCGATGAATGTTGCCGGTGGAACACACCATGCTTATGCCGACCGAGGGGAAGGGTTTTGCCTTTTGAATGACGTTGCCATTGCCGCTAATTATCTAATGAAAAAAAAATTAGCCACCAAGATACTGGTCATTGACTTAGACGTACATCAAGGAAACGGCACTGCCGTTATTTTTCAGAATGCCCCACTAGTGTTTACTTTTTCGATGCATGGTAAAGAAAACTATCCTTTGCACAAAGAAATCTCTGACTTAGATATTGCCCTACCTACGGGCACCCAAGACGACGAATATTTAGGACTTCTTGCCCAAACGCTACCTTCTCTTTTTGAAGAACAAAAACCCGATTTTGCCTTTTACATTTCGGGCGTTGACATTTTAGGGACGGATAAATTGGGAAAACTTAAAGTAAGTATCGCAGGTTGTCGCCAACGCGACGAATTTGTATTTGAACAATGCCAAACTTATCAAGTCCCTGTGGTGGTGTCGATGGGTGGTGGGTATTCCCCACGCATTGCCGACATTGTGGAAGCACACTGCAACACATTTCGAACGGCGCAGAAAATGTATTTTTGATGCAATTTCCCACTATGCGTCTGACGGTTTTGAACCGTCGGACGCATCAATAATTATTTCAACAACTGATAAGTAACAAAAGCCAGTCCGTACGCCAACGCCATCATGTAGGCCAACTGAATCAGGGGCCATTTCCAGCCGTGGGTTTCGCGATAGACAACCGCGATGGTACTCATACACATCATGGCAAATACGTAGAAAATCAAAAGCGAAAACGCCAACGCGGGAGTGTACATCGGCTCACCCGTTTTGGGATTGATTTCGGCACGCATACGGGCTTTAATGGTGCCATTGTCGTCATCGGCGGCACTGCCGATGCTATAAATGGTACTCATTGTCCCCACAAATACCTCACGGGCCGCAAATGACGCCAGCAAGGCAATGCCAATTTTCCAATCATAACCCAAAGGTGCGATGGCTGGTTCAATGAATTTTCCGAAATGCCCCGCGTAAGAATGTTCTAATTTATACGCCGCAACGGCATTGTCGAGCGTGGCCCCTTCCAGTGCAGGATTGGATGTCTGGACGGTTTCTTCCGCTCGCGCAATCGTATCTCCAGGGCCATAAGAAGCCAATACCCACAAAATAATCGAAATTGCCACGATGATTTTTCCCGCTTCGGTCACAAAAGACTTGACGCTATCCCACACCGACAAGCCCACATGGTACCACCTTGGAGTCTTGTAAGTCGGCATTTCCATCACAAAATAACCGCGCTCGGTATTTTTCACCATTCCTTTAATGACCCAAGCTGAAAGCAGCGCACTCACCAGACCCAGCAGGTAAAGTCCCATCAGCGTCAATCCCTGCAAGGTAAAAAAGCCCAACACAGGCGTTGCAGGAACCACCAAAGCAATCAAAATGGTAAAAATGGGCAAACGCGCCGAGCAACTCATCAATGGAGTTACCAGAATGGTAAGCAAACGCTCCTTACGATTTCCGATGCTACGGGCCGACATAATGGCGGGCACTGCACAGGCTACACCCGAAATCAGCGGCACAACACTTTTGCCGTTTAGACCGAATTTACGCATCAGTTTATCCATGATGACCATCACCCGCGCCATATAGCCAGATTCTTCCAACAACGCCACCAGAAAAAAGAGAAAGGCAATTTGAGGAATAAAAATCACCACACCGCCAATACCCGCAATGAGTCCATCGGTCAACAAATCTGTTAAAGCTCCCGATGGCAGTTGTAGTTTTAGCCAATCATTTAGCGCCGATACCCCCGCATCAATCATATCCATCGGGTAAGTGGCAAGCGTAAAAACAGCCTGAAAAATAGTGAGAAAAAACAACAAAAACACCGCATACCCCCAAAAAGGATGCAGCAGAATGGCATCAAGCCGTTTGGTCCACAGCGGTTTTACCAAAAAATCATCCGCTACTTTGACCGAATCCGTGACCAAACCATCAATCACCGCGTAGCGATGCATGGTCTCGGCAGCCTGAAACCCACTTTCTTTAAAGTCATACTTCTCAATGAGTTGGTCAAAAGCAACTCTTTTTTCGGTGTTCAAAAACGAAAAAATATCGTGTTGCTGCACGTAGTGCAACGCCAAATAATTGTTGGAAAGTTGATTCGTACGCTTAACATCGTCGATTAATTCTGGGAATTGATCCGCAGGATTAAAAAAGTATTTATGATTTAGAGTGGTCCCTGCGGGTCTTTCGAGGGTTTGCACCACGGCCTGCTTTAAATTGTCCAAGCCCTCGCCCACTCGAGCATTGATACGTACCACGGGCACGCCAAGTTTCATGGCCAATTTTACCGCATTGACCTGAAGGTGCTTATCACGCGCCACGTCAAGCATATTCAACGCCAACACCACGGGCAGCCCCAAATCTGCCACCTGCGTAAAAAGCAATAAATTGCGTTTAAGATTGGAGGCGTCGGCTACCATCACCACCACATCGGGGTAATTTTCATGGGCAGGATTGGCCAAAATATCAATCACTACCCGTTCATCCAGCGATTTAGGGTAAAGGCTATACAGACCAGGCAAATCAATGACGATTGACTCAGTTTTAGGGCCCAACAGCCACGTCCCCGATTTTTTTTCAATCGTAACGCTCGGAAAGTTTCCCACTTTTTGGCGCAAGCCAGTGAGTTGATTAAATAAAGAAGATTTGCCGCTATTGGGATTGCCGATAAGGGCTATGGTGGGTGTCTTTTTCAAAATGTGTTAAATGCTATCTTCAACCAAAACCGTTGCTGCTTCGTCTTTGCGCAGGGCAAGGCAGTAGCCATTGACCTGAATGCCGAGGGGATCGCCAAAGGGTGCTATAAAATCCAACATTACTTCAGAGCCAGGTAGGCAGCCCATTTCCAGTAATTTCAACGACAAATCCACTTGACGAAATGCCTTTACAAAAGCGCGTTCTCCTATTTTTAAATCAGCAATGGTTTTCATTCTGTATTCTCCGTACGTTATTCGTTTTTAGGTTTTCGCCGTTCAAATAAATGAAAGAGCTAAATAATAGTTAATAACAAATTTATTTAGATTGAGTTTAAATAAACAACTACAAAATAACATCTCTATTGCAAGAATATCAAATGACAAGCGTCATCCTTCCAAAGGAAAAAATATAATTTATTACAAATCAATAGTTTACAGATAATAATATCTATACTAATTCTAAATTCCTAACAAAATGAGCACGACAAGTCGATTCTTCAACGGATAAACCTATTTTTGTTGATTAACAACATTTTCTAATGAAAGTTTTGGTGGCATACAGTTTGGCCTTTGTAGTGCTAGTACAAAGTCTCCTCCCCAGGGCGGCGGCTGACCTATTGCACTCGCCAGAAGTATGGGCCCATTTTGAAGAGCATCAGCAGGAATCGCCCCAACCATTGAGTTTTTGGCAGTTTATGATGATGCATTATTCGGCTGATTCAAACCATACTAAGCAAACCAAACATCACCTACCAAGTGTTGATTTTAACGGCGTTGCAGGTCTTTGTGTCTTGCCGTCAGCGGCGATTGCCCTTGAGCATTACAGTCTTCCAGTTTTTCCAAAAAAAGCCAACTTTCAATGGCTTAATTCGTACGCCTTCCTCTCCTTCAGGGCGTTGATTTGTCCCCCCCGAGCGTAGTTTTATTTTTCTTAGGGACAAGTGTGCCCATTCGATGCTGAGCCCAGCGTCCCTTTTTTCCTATTTCTTCTTTTTCACTTTATTCATTTGCTAGTCAATCATGATTGATTCACTGATTCATTACAGTATCAAAAACAAACTCATCATCGGGTTGGCGGTGCTGGCATTAGTGATTTGGGGCGGCTATTCGCTCTCGCGTTTGCCCGTCGATGCGGTTCCCGACATAACCACCAACCAAGTTCAAATCCTGACTCTTACGCCTACCCTTGCCGCGCAAGAAGTAGAACAGTTTGTCACTACTCCTATTGAGCTTTCATTGGCCAATATTCCAGACGTAACCGAAATTCGTTCCGTTTCCAAACTGGGCCTATCGGTAGTCACGGTCGTGTTCAAAGATGAAATGGACATTGTCAGGGGCAAGCAATGGGTATCTGAGCAACTCAAAATGGTAGAAGCTGATATTCCAACGGAATTCGGTAAACCGATGATTGCGCCGCTGACGACGGGGCTGGGCGAAATTTATCAGTACACACTCGCCACAAAAGAGGGTTTTCACAACAAGTACGACCTCACCGAACTTCGTACCATTCAGGACTGGATAGTCAAACGGCAATTGGTTGGTATTGAGGGTGTAATTGAAATAAGCAGTTTTGGCGGATTTGTCAAACAATACGAAGTAAGTGTCAACCCAGAGCGGCTGCGCAGCCACAACGTCACCCTTCCTGAGTTGTTTACGGCACTTCAAAGCAACAACGCCAACACGGGCGGCAGTTACATTGAGCGCGTGGGCCAAGCGCAATTTATCCGGGGCGAAGGCGTCGTCAAAAGCCTTTCTGATATTGAGCAGATTGTGGTTAAGAATGTAAACGGCATTCCTGTTTTGGTCAAAGACGTGGCAGGCGTCGGCTTCGGACACGCCAACCGCTTCGGGGCACTGGTCCGTAACGGTGAAGGTGAAGCCGTGGGAGGTATAGTACTGATGCTCAAAGGCGCCAACTCTGCCAACACCGTAAATACCGTCAAAGAACGGGTAGCACGTATTCAGAAGACTTTGCCCGAGGGCATCGAAATCGTGCCGTTTATTGAACGCACAAAATTGATTAACAAAACAATCTCGACTGTTACCGAAAACCTCCTCCTAGGCGGACTTATCGTTATCGTGGTGTTGGTGATGCTCATGGGTAGTTTGCGGGCGGGTTTGGTTGCAGCATCGGTGATTCCGCTCGCCATGCTTTTTACGATTGGTATGATGAACACATTTGATATTTCGGCCAACCTCATGTCGCTCGGAGCCATTGACTTTGGCGTGATAGTAGACGGAGCCGTGATTATTGTGGAGGCCATCGTTCATCGATTTCAGGTTTGGTACGAAGAAAATAAACGCAACAACGTAGACGACCCTGACGAGCGCGACAACATGGTGTACGAAACCGCCAAGCGCATCCGCACGTCGGCCGCATTTGGCGAAATCATCATTTTGATGGTTTACCTACCCATTTTATCGTTGGTGGGCATTGAAGGCAAAATGTTTAAGCCCATGGCGCTCACGGTGGGTTTTGCCATTTTTGGGGCATTCGTGCTTTCGTTGACCTACGTACCGATGATGTCATCGTTGGTCATGGGCAAAAATCTCAATAAACACTGGACTTTTTCGGAGCGTTTTCTAAAGTGGCTCTATGGCAGGTATGAACCCATGATTCGCTGGGCTTTGAACTGGAAAAAAGCGACCGTGGGCATTACCGTTGCCCTTTTTGGGGTTTCACTTTATATTTTCTCACAATTAGGCGGCGAGTTTGTCCCAACCCTCGATGAAGGTGATTTGGCTATTGATTTTCGAACGGCCTCGGGCACATCATTGACCGAAACCATCAATTCCGCCAACAAAGCCCACCAAATTCTAAAAAAGCATTTTCCCGAAATCAAGCAAATTGTGTGCTGCGTTTGAGCATCCGAAATTCCCACCGACCCGATGCCCATCGAGATGGTGGACCAGATGATAAACATGAAAGACATTTCAGAATGGAAAAGTGCCAAAAACCGCGAAGAAATGTCGGAGAAAATGGCTGCAGTTTTGGCCGAAGAACTCCCAGGTACCAGCGTAGAGATGACGCAGCCGATTCAGATGCGTTTCAATGAAATGATTACGGGGGTACGCTCCGACGTGGTGGTCAAACTGTTTGGCAATGACTTAGACATACTTTACGAACGGGCCAACGCCGCCGCCAAAATCATTGAAAAAGTAGACGGCGTGGCCAGTGTCCGGGTAGAACAAATTGTGGGGTTGCCGCAAATAAGTATTACTTACAATCGCGCCAAAATAGCCCAATACGGGCTCAACATCGCCGACCTCAACCGCTTGATTCGCTCAGGGTTTGCGGGAGAAACCACCGGAACCGTCTACGAAGAAGAGCGGCGTTTTGAGTTGGTAGTACGCCTCGACTCCGCTCACCGTCAGGATATTGAAAACGTTCGTCAGTTGCTTGTACCTCTGCCTTCTGGAGGTACGGTGCCATTGGCCGAAGTAGCACTTATTGATTTTCGCAAAGCCCCCGCCCAGATTTCGCACGAAGAAACCCGCCGCCGCATCACCATCGGTATTGGCGTCCTCAACCGCGACATTGAGAGTGTGGTCAATGATGTACAAACGCAGCTTGAACAAAAAACGACACTTCCTTCGGGATATTTTTATACCTACGGCGGGGCCTTTGAAAACCTCCAACGCGCCAAAGACCGCCTGAGTTTTGCGGTTCCTTTGGCACTGTTCCTGATTTTCGCGCTGCTTTACTTCACGTTTCATTCCATCAAAGAATCCTTGTTGATTTTTACGGCGGTGCCCATGTCGGCCATCGGCGGTATCATTGCCCTTTGGCTGCGCGACATGCCTTTCAGTATCTCGGCGGGGGTAGGTTTTATTGCTTTGTTTGGGGTGGCGGTCTTGAACGGAATCGTGCTGATAAGTTACCTCAATGACCTGGAAAAAGAAGGCATCACCAACCTTAGAGAGCGCATCATGCGAACGGTAGAAGTGCGTTTTCGTCCCGTACTTATTACGGCCACGGTAGCATCGTTGGGTTTTCTTCCGATGGCTATTTCCAACTCAGGCGGGGCGGAAGTGCAGCGACCTTTGGCTACGGTAGTCATTGGCGGAATTTTATCGGCAACCCTTTTGACGCTGGTTGTACTGCCCGTGCTGTATGCGCTGTTTACGAAAGAGAAAAGCAATGATTTGTCATCCTGAAAGGATCTAAAAATCTTAAAGTATCAGGACGTTTAAAGTGAGACAGGAAATCCGAGGGTTATAACGTGCACAGGCTTTTAGATGCTTTCAGCATGACAAAAAACAAATAAAGCGAATGGTGACAATGAACTGTTTTGTCGTCTTGAAAAGGCCTAATCAACTTTTCAAGACAAAACTGTAATACAATGCCCAAAGACCACAATTACTATGTGTATATTCTGACAAACTATAACAAAACTGTTGTGTATACTGGCATGACCAATGATTTGGTACGACGACTTAAAGAACATGAAACCGATGCCAAAGGCGCACAAAAAAGTTTTGCTGGAAAGTACAAATGCATTTACCTCGTGTTTTGGCAGCGATTTCAATTTGTATGGCATGCCATTGAATCGGAGAAAGAAATAAAGCTTTTTAAAAGAGATAAAAAAGAAGCACTTATAAACGATTTCAACCCAACATGGAAATTTTTAAACGAAGAAATAGAGGAAAAGTAATTTTTCACCCTGAAAAGATCTACAATTCGCATAGTAGCTTTGAATCGAAAAGGCAACGACTTAGACCCTTTCAGAGTGACAATTACCTTTTTTTAGTGGCCTTGAAAGGGAGCGTTTTGTCTCTGGTACTAACGCTTTCGCTTACCTCTCAGGCCCAGCTCACTCTCACCCAAGCTATCGAACGGGCAACGCAGCAAAACCTGACGCTTAAAACCACGCAATTCAACGTACAGTCGCAGCAAGCGTTGGTGAAATCGGCCTGGTCGTTGCCTAAATTATCTGCCGATTTATTGGCGGGGCAAATTCAGAATCGCCCGTTCGATTATACGCTCAGCGCGGTACAAAGTTTTGAGCCGTTCGGGGTGTATCGTAGTCGAGAAAAAGTATTGATGCAACAAGTAAATCTAACCCAAAAGCAACAAGACGTTCAGCGTAATGACTTGGTGTTCAATGTAAAGCAGCAATACTATCAGCTCGTGTATCTATACCGCCTCCAACAATTACTGCGCGCGCAGGACACCCTCTATCAAAAAGCGGTGGAGGCGGCAACCGTTCGCTACAAAACAGGCGAAAGTACCCAATTGGAACTGGTAGCTTCGGAAACCAACCGCCGCGAAACGCAAAACCGTCAGGCGGTTTTGTTACGCGAAATTCAAACGTCTTACATGGGCTTACAGGCATTGCTGTACTCCAATGAGCCCCTTCAAATAGATACGTTAGTGAGTTTGCAGCGCTCCTCGGCGTTGCAGGAAGGTACCAATCGGTATGTGGCGTTGGCGGAGGAAGAAAACCGACTCAGTCGCACGTTTACGGACTTAGAGCGTGCCCAACTTAAGCCCCACTGGCGCGTTGGAGTGGCCAATCAATCCATTGAAAAACGATTGGGGTTTACCTATGTTTCGGGAGGATTAGGCATTCCGCTCAACACCAAGCCCCAAAAAGCCCGAATCGAAGCCGCCCGAATCAGCGAACAAGCCACCGAAAACCAACTGAAAGCGGTACAGTTTCAGACCGAAGCCAATGTCAAAATATTAGGAGAAACCCTGACTAAAATTCAAAACACTCTTCTCTACTACGAGCAATCAGCGCTGCCACAGGCAGATTTACTACTCAAAACCACCTATAAACAATTTCGTTTGGGCGATATTGAATACGTTGAGTTTTTTCAGAATACCCGACAAGCGTGGCAAATCCGTGAAGGGTATCTCAATCAACAGCTTCAATTCAGCCAGACGGTCATTGAGTTGGAAAAGTGGTTGGGTATCGAGTAATGCAATTGCCAAAATAGGAAGTTCAAAATAAAAAACATACATAATGAAACTCACACATATCCT
>JAIXPV010000560.1 GCA_027486105.1 Runella sp.
GGTTCCTCCCGTAATTAAAACAGTTTTTGACATCTTATGCCTTTTTAACATTGGTTGAAAAGAGTAGAATCTTATTAACTAAATATACGCCCAAAAAGTGGTATAGACTCGAAAAAATACTATTAAATAAGCCTAGCGTTTGTATTGAGGGTTTTATTCTCTGGTAACAGATGAGGTAAAAATTATCTGTATTTTCGGTATGTATGATGTTGTTATAGCGTTTGTCGGTATAATGTGCTGATATACAGTTGTGTTTTTTTATTAAGAATTATTGTAAAGTTTGATTGTACGACATATTTTTTTTGCAATTGTTATAGTTTGGCATAGTCCTTGATTAATTCATTGTAATTTAGTAGAGTAGGGTAATTTGGCATTAGCCTCACTTCGTTGGAGTGAGGCCATGTTTTTTTATGGGGAGGAAGTAATTGGAACGAACTTTTAAAATAACTTAGTTTGTTGTCAATAATGGACTTAACAGCCTTCTTATGTCATTTAGACTCATCTCAGATTATCAACCCACTGGCGACCAACCGCAGGCCATTGCCAAATTAGTTGAAGGAATACGAGAGGGAGAGCGAGCCCAAACCCTGTTGGGGGTGACGGGTTCGGGAAAAACCTTTACCGTAGCCAATGTAATTGCGCAATTGGACCGACCTACTTTGGTTTTGAGCCACAATAAGACCCTGGCGGCCCAGTTGTACGGAGAGTTCAAACAGTTTTTTCCCGACAATGCCGTTGAGTATTTTATTAGTTACTATGATTATTACCAGCCAGAAGCGTACATTTCTACCACCAATACTTACATTGAGAAAGACATGGCTATCAATCAGGAGATTGATAAATTGCGCCTTTCCACGGTTTCGTCTTTGATGTCGGGGCGGCGCGATGTGCTCGTGGTGGCGTCGGTGTCTTGCATTTACGGCGCCGGCAATCCCGAAGAATACCGCAAAAGTATTTTGCGCGTTGGGGTGGGGGAAATCATGAGTCGCAATCAGTTTTTGTTTCGATTGGTGGAAATCCTTTACAGTCGCACCGAGGCGGAGTTTACCCGAGGAAATTTTAGGGTCAAAGGAGATACCGTCGATATTTATCCCAGCTACGCAGATTTTGCGTACCGCGTCATATTCTTTGGCGATGAGATTGAGGAAATTCAACGCATTAATCCCACCAACGGCAAGAAAATCTCTTCCGAAAAAATGGTGGCGATTTTCCCCGCCAATTTGTTCGTAACGGGGCGAGAGGTGCTTTTGAACGCCATTCACGAAATTCAGAATGATTTAATGGCTCAAGTGCGCTATTTTGAGTTGGAAGGCCGACTTATGGAGGCCCAACGCATCAGGGAACGTACGGAGTTTGATATGGAGATGATGCGCGAACTTGGGTATTGTTCGGGTATCGAAAACTATTCGCGGTATTTTGACCGCCGCAAGCCTGGAGAACGTCCTTTCTGCTTGATTGATTATTTCCCCGAAGATTTTTTGCTCGTGGTTGACGAAAGTCACGTGACCATGCCCCAAATTAGGGCCATGTGGGGGGGCGACCGCTCGCGTAAAGAATCTTTGGTCGACTTTGGATTTCGATTGCCAAGTGCGTTGGACAACCGCCCGCTTACTTTTCAGGAATTTGAAGAATTGGCTGGACAATCGGTGTTTGTAAGTGCTACCCCCGCTGATTACGAATTGCGCCGAACTGACGGCGTAGTGGTGGAGCAGATTATTCGTCCAACTGGTCTGCTTGACCCCGAGATTGAAGTACGGCCGAGCATCAACCAAATTGATGATTTGTTGGAAGAAATTGATAAACGAGTCAAACGAAACGAACGTGTATTGGTGACGACACTCACCAAACGGATGGCGGAAGAATTGAGCAAGTATTTGGAACGCGTTGGCATAAAGGGGCGCTACATTCACTCCGAAGTAAAAACCCTCGAACGGGTCGAAATCCTCCGTGATTTACGCTTGGGGGCATTTGATGTGTTGGTCGGGGTAAATTTGCTACGCGAAGGGCTAGACCTACCTGAGGTATCTTTGGTGGCAATTATGGATGCCGATAAGGAAGGTTTCCTTCGTGATATTCGTTCGTTGATTCAGACTATTGGGCGGGCAGCGCGTAACGAAAACGGTAAAGTACTAATGTACGCCGACCGAATGACTGGCTCAATGCAAAAAGCGATTGACGAAACCAACCGTCGTAGAGCTATTCAATTGGCTTATAATGAAGAACACGGCATTACACCCAAAACCATTTTCAAAAGCCGGGAAGCCATTATGGAGCAGACTTCAGTGGCGGATTCCAAAGGTTCTGGAAAACGGTTTTATGTGGAACCAGATGAAATTCGGATTGCAGCCGACCCTGTTATTCAATACTTGGGCAAGCCCGAAATTGAAAAACTTATTGCCGAAACCCAGCGTAAGATGGAAATGGCTGCCAAAGAACTCAACTTTTTGGAGGCGGCCCGTTATCGTGATGAGATGTTGCAGCTAAGAGAAAAATTGAAGAACTAAACATTTGAACTTACGATTCCCCGATGTCGCCTAATGCTGCTTTCGCCCTAACGTTGGTTGTTTCAGCCGCAGATATTGACGAACTTAATCACGTCAATAACGCCGTTTATCTGCAATACGTGCAAGAAGCAGCCATGAGCCATTGGCAGAGTGTAGCCTCAAAATCCCTTCAGGATGAGGTAGTTTGGATGGTACGGCGTCACGAAATAGATTATTTGCGACAGGCCGTACTGGGAGATACGCTCCTCATCAAAACGTGGGTAGGCCAATACACCGCCGCCACTTGGGATCGACATTATGAGATTTATCGGGTCAGTGATAATCGGTTATTGGTCAAAGCCATGAGCGTTTGGGTGCCGCTCGACCGCCAATCCCACCGCATCAAACGCCTCGAAGGAGCGCTTTTAGAATGCTTTATGGGGTGAATTAATAATGAAATCTGTATTGGAGAATATGGATTGGGTCATTGAGTACTTGGTAAACAAGACGATGTTCGTCTGTCATTCGGCGAGACCAATACCCACTTAGGTTTGTTTTCAACGATTCAGGTTTCCCTTTCCCTTCAAATGGTGTTCGGAGACACTCTTTGATAAGTTTATTGATACGTTGTACTCAATAAGAGAGTGTAAAACAACATTTTTGTTCTCACTCTGGTTAATAATCACCAATTCACCGTCTTCGGTTACTTGGTCAAGGGCGGATTTGAGGTTTTTGCGGAAAGAAGAATACGTAACAACTTGCATATTTGTACATGATTTTGTACAAAAAAAGTACTTTTGACGAAAGCCCCTAAAAATAACGATTATAAATGTAGCTAATTACCGTAAGGTTTTTACGCTTCAAAGTAAGTGATAAAATTCAAATCAAATGAACCCTGAAATTCTTCACCCCGAACTCCTGTTTCAAACCGCGCGTAGCGGTGGAAAAGGCGGGCAGAATGTAAATAAAGTTGAGACAAAAGTTGAGCTGCGCTTCGATGTCGCCAATTCATTGCTTTTGACGGAAGCCGAAAAAGCCGTTTTATTGGAAAAACTCGCTAATAAATTGACCAACGAAGGCATATTGGTGCTGTATCATCAGACCGAACGATCGCAATTGGGCAATAAAGACAAAGTTGTCAAGAAATTTGACGCCCTGATTCGCAAAAGTTTTGAAAAGCCCAAACCCCGCAAAGCCTCCCAACCTACGGCCGCGTCGAAAGAAAAAAGATTACAGACTAAACAGCGCGACGCGGAAGTAAAAGCCATGCGTCGGAAAATATCGGAATAAATAATGAGTGATTTAAATTTTGAATTACGGCTCTTAACAGATATTTTAAGAATAAAACACCTGGGTTATCAGACGTATTTGCCGCATTATGCACATTTATGGTACAACGCCGAGGGTATAGATTGGTACTTGCATAAATGTTTTAATGAAACACAACTCGCCCTAGAGTTAGCCAATCCCGACGTATCTTACTATTGTATTCAAGTAAATGGGGAAGATGCCGGTCTGCTCAAACTCGTCAAAAATAAAGCACCGCTTGACCAAAATCCTCAGCAGTGTCTTTACCTGGAAAAAATCTATTTTTTGAAGTCGTTTACGGGCTTGGGCTTGGGTCAAAAAACCATGCATTGGGTATTTGATAAAGCCCGTCAAGCCGACTTTGAACAGGTATGGTTGATGGCGATGGACTCTTCGCATAAAGCCATTGAGAGCTACAAAAAAGCGGGCTTTTCGCTACTTGCTCCTTCCCGTCTCGACGACATTGAGTTCAGCCGTTTGAAATCAGAACTACGGGGAATGGTAATTCTTGCCAAAAAAATATAGTTCACATTTCTAAAGTAAACACTTTGGGGATTTTATTTCTCAAATAGTAGGGGAAGTTTTTGCCCTTTTTTACCCTACGAAGGCTGCGATTGGGGCTGAGAAAGTCGTGGGGTATTTAGGAGATAACTCTGGGGTTTGGGGTATACTAAACAAAAACTTATCTTGCGGCATGGATATTCGTGATTACATTCGTTTAGCAATTTCGGAGGATGTGGGCGACGGTGACCACACTTCCCTTTCTACCATCCCCCGCGACGCTGAGCGCCGCGCCCGTCTTTTGGTCAAAGAAGACGGCATTGTGGCGGGAGTCGATGTCGCCAAAATCATTTTTGAAGAAGTTGACCCGTTGTTGAAGGTGGAGCTTTTGATGCACGACGGACAGGCAATTCAAAAAGGAGATATTGTTTTGACCGTTAGTGGCGATGCACAGGCAATTTTAAAAGCGGAGCGCTTGGTACTCACTACAATGCAACGCATGAGCGGCATTGCTACTTATACACGTTCGCTGGTAAATATGTTGGATGGATTACCGACAAAGCTGCTTGATACCCGTAAAACGACTCCTAATTTTCGGATTTTTGAAAAAATGGCCGTGAAAATCGGAGGAGCGGTCAATCATCGGTACGCACTTTATGACATGATTTTAATCAAAGACAATCATGTGGATTATGCGGGAGGTATTGAGGCGGCTATTACGCAAGCCACTGATTATCTGAGCCGTACGGGGCGGAAACTACAAGTTGAAATTGAAGTACGAAGCCTCACCGAACTGGAAGAAGCCCTACGAGTGGGGCGGATTCAGCGCATTATGCTCGATAATTTTAGCCTCGAAGATCTGCGCACTGCCGTAGAGCGGGTAGGAGGGAAGTACCCTACCGAAGCCTCGGGTGGTATTCGGGAAGATACGATTCGTGCCGTTGCCGAAACGGGCGTTGATTATATTTCATGCGGTGCGCTTACCCACCAAATTAAAAGCCTTGACTTGAGCCTGAAGGCCTATTGATTTGCATTTGTACGATCTAAAATGGGAGGATTTTCACCACTAAGCCTA
>JAIXPV010000748.1 GCA_027486105.1 Runella sp.
CTATGACGTCTTCTCCTTGCTTTCCGTTGCAACGGGCTCCGCTTCCCGCCTCTCCGTTTTCGGCCCGGATATGTCTTTTATACTTCAAGTGAAGCAGGGTCCAGTGCTGAGAATTGGCCTTCAGAATCACGTGGCCACCCCGGCCTCCATCTCCACCGTCTGGGCCTCCTTTATCAACGAATTTTTCTCTTCTAAAATGTCGTGAACCCGCCCCTCCTGCTCCAGAGCGACAACTGATTTTAACGTAATCTATAAAGTTTGAACTTGCCATTTTAAGGTGTTTATCTTCCGAAAGTATCGGAAAAATTATCTTTTAGTGAATTTAGTACTTATTATTACCTAACTCCTAATAGACAACAATGATTCTTTAATTGCTTATTTTACAACAAAAAAACTCGTATGGAATGCCTCCCGGCACAGCCACACGAGTTACAAATTTGGGAAAGAAACGCCAGAGTCTATGTGTATTGACCCCTAAAATTATTATTCGGTATCGATGGCCGAACACAAATTATTGAAAATTTCCTCGATTTGACCGATTCCATTTACCACAGTCAGCTTGCCTTGCGCTTGATAATAGGGCAATACGTGCACGGTCTTATTAAAATATTCGTCAATTCTTTTGACCAATTTATCTTCGTCGTCATCGGCCCGGCCACTCACTTTTTTGCGCTCGGCAATACGCCGTTTGAGTTCTGCCTCATCCACATCCAACTGGAGTACCGCTTTGATATCGCTGTTTTTTGACGCCAAAAAAGCATCCAAGGCTTCAGCCTGAGGCACCGTACGCGGAAAACCATCAAAAATAATGCCCTTCGCGTCGGGATTTTTTTGGACTTCTTCTTCCAGCATATCAATCGTCACGGAGTCTGGCACCAAAATCCCGTTGTCAAGCAGGTCTTTTACGCGTTTTCCCAACTCGGTTTGTTCTTTGATGTGCATCCGAAACAAATCGCCAGTTGAGATGTGAACCAACTGATATTTCTCGATGAGTTTTGCAGCTTGGGTGCCTTTGCCCGCACCCGGAGGGCCAAAAAGTACAATATTAAGCATCTGACTGAAAGGGCTTTTGGTGGAGGTAGAGCTATGTTTTTGAGGTTTGACTGCGCAAATTTACAATTTCATCACACTCCTCAACGGTTTTTGGGCACAAATTAAAAAAGGATTTTGCTAAAATGGGGTAGTTTGTAGAGAAAGACTCAGATTAATTCAAATAAAAGGCCATTCCTTTTTGAATTTTAAACACAATACCTCAATCAACCAAAAGAGGCCACCTTGCATAAGGCAGCCTCCTTTATGTGCACTTGAGTAGATTTTCCCTACTCAATCACAATGCGCTTAACGGCCCCGTCTTCGTTCTGAACTACGTTGACAAAATACGTTCCTTTGGCATTTTTACCCAGTTCAAGTTGCCCTACATAGTCGCCCGAAAAATCTTTTACTTCTTTGCGGCTTACTTGCTTTCCTTTGGTATCGGTCACGGTGATGGTCACGTCACCTTTGTTGGGGGCGTAGAAGCGTAGGTTGAGTTCGTTTTTGTCGGGGTTGTTGGGAAACGCCTCCAAACCACGAATCGACGCGGGCTTACCTGAGCCCCCGATATTGATGTCGCTGTGCCAAAACTCACGAAATTTAGGTTCAAAATCGCGGCTCCAATCTTCCATGTTGCGCTCCAATTTCCGCATTTGAGGCTCAATTCGTTTTTCAACGCGCTTCATACGGTCGGCAAATGCCTCTTCGTCAAAGTCAAACCTAAAATTGTGATTGTAGTTGTAGTTATCCTGATGGTCTTTTGGATTGGACTTGTAGATTTTTATGCGCTCCTTTTCTTCTTTTTGCTTCCGCACCATTCGCTCATCGTCATAACGACGGTCATGGTCGGAGTGGCGGCCGTCGCCTTCTTCAATCTCAATGCTCAATCGACGATTGGTGGCGTCTTTGCCAGTACCTTTCAATGAATCCACGATGGCCTTCACTTTGGCTTCGCGCTCGGCTTCCGAAAGATTGTTGTAAGTATACGAACGCTCTACGATTTCGGTTTTCCCGTCTTTTTCTTCGCTCATGCGTACTCGAACGGTTACTTTGTCTTTGGAAGAATCATTGGAGGCTTTCTTTTCGTCCTGCGACTGCACCGTTGTGGCTACTCCCAGCCCAGCGACCAATGCGATCAATGCAAATTTTGTTTTCATGCGTTTGTTGTTTTAAGGCTCAAATGTGTTTAAAATTTAAAAAGTCACGGTGTTAAATTTTCTTAAATTGTGTTAAAGGATTGGTTGAATTACGTTATTTTGAATGGTAACAAACCAAAAGTCACGTTTTAGGGAAAGAACGTTGCACGGAGTTGAAAAAAAATGATGAGCACCCAAAAAATACGGTTGTTGATTACGCTCATGGGCCTCGCGGCGTTGGGGTTGATGGGGTTTCAGTGGCATTGGATTACGAGCGCGCTGGCGCTACGCAATGAGCAATTTGACCTGAAAGTGTCGGATGCATTGCAAGATGTAGTTCGTAAATTAGAAAAGCAGGAAATTATTTATCTGATTCGTCAACGCGAACAAATCGAACAGCAACAGCGCAAATTGGAAGCGCTGAATAAAAACCGACTGGCCAAGTCAAGCCAATCGCCCAAACACTCGTTGCCCAATGAATACGCTACCGCTCCCAATCGCGACGACAAACTGACTGGCTCTAATCCAACCGATGCACTTACCCCGCGTAACCGCTCCATGACGGATTTTCAGGCCAACCTCATCAACGAGTTTTTACGCCAACGCAACAGCGAATTGCCCCATATCGAGCGCTTTTTGCGTATTCATGCTGAGCAGGAAAGAATATTTGACGCATGGTTTGACCAAATGGACCGCGCTTTGTGGCCCACCGACAGCACTTCCAACGGCTCGGTGCTGATGACGGTACGGTCGTCGGTGCAAAAGGCGCGTCAAAATACCGAAAATGGGACGCAAGCCTATCTACCAAGTCGCAGCAAGACCAAAGAAAAACTGCTCAAAGTGGCTTCTGCATCGCAGAGTGATTTATTGAAAGATGTGTTTAAAGATTTGCTTTTCAGCAAACGTCCAGTAGAGCAACGAGTAAATCGAATCATGCTAGATTCATTGCTCCGAAAGTCATTACAGGAGCGCGGCATCGGGATTGCGTATGAGTTTGCCATTCAGAATAATGTGCAACAAAATATCATTTTTTCAACGGCATCTTACCGTCCCGACAGCACTGATTCAGAGCTATTTAAGGCAAGTTTATTCCCTAACGAACTCAATACCATGCCAAGTAAGCTGTTGGTTTATTTTCCCGAACGACAGGCATTTATTTTGGAAAACATGGGTTTTACACTCATCAGTTCTGCCTTGTTATTGCTTGTTATTTTGGGTTGTTTTTACGTAGCCGTGGCGACCATTTTGAAACAGAAAAAACTCTCGGACGTCAAAAATGACTTTATTAATAACATGACGCACGAGTTCAAAACGCCAATTTCGACCATTTCGCTGGCCGTAGGCATGGCGCGAGAGCAGGTAGAAACGCAAGGCGAACCCCTCAAAATCAACCGCTACTTGGGCATTGTGCAGGACGAGATTCAGCGCTTGGGCGGGCACGTGGAAAAGGTACTCCAAATGGCGTTGCTCGACCGTGGCGAAATCAAACTCCGCCCCGCACTGCTCAATATTCACGACGTCATTGAAAAAGTCTTGAACAACCTGAGTGTACAACTGGAACAAAGGCAAGGCGAAGTTGAGCTGAGTTTTGAGGCCGAGCAAGAGATCATTCAGGCCGATGAACTGCATTTGACCAATATTCTGACCAATTTGATTGATAATGCCAACAAATACTCACTCGATGCACCGCCACAAATTATGATAAGTACCGAAAACGATGCTGAAAATGTATATATCCGAGTCTCCGACCACGGTTTGGGCATGAGCAAAGAACAGCAAACCAAAATTTTTGAGCCGTTTTACCGCGTTCCGACGGGCAATGTTCATGACGTAAAAGGGTTTGGATTGGGGTTGAGTTACGTCAAAAAGATGATTGAAGCCCACGGCGGCCGTATCGACGTCAAGAGCAAGCTCAGTGAAGGAAGTACTTTTACGATTCAGTTGCCATTACAAAAAGAGCATTTGAACCAATAACCAAAACAGCATGACAACCAACCCTCCACCCACAAAAATTCTTTTGACCGAAGATGACCCTAATCTGGGTCAATTGTTACAGGAATACCTCACCAACAAAGGCTACAAAACAGATTTGGCCGTGGATGGCAACGCGGGTTTGAAGCGGTTTTTGGAAGGTTCATTTGATTTGTGCTTACTGGATGTGATGATGCCGAAAAAAGATGGATTTTCACTGGCCAAAGAAATTCGCCTGACCGACAAAGACGTTCCCATCATTTTTCTAACGGCCAAAAGCATGAAGGAAGACACTATTCAGGGTTTTAAAGCAGGTGCCGACGACTACATCACAAAGCCGTTCAGCATGGAAGAACTATTGCTACGTATACAAGCTGTATTGCGCCGTTATCAAAAAACAGCCCCAATGCATGAACCGCAACTGAGTGTATTTCAACTCGGGAAATACACCTTCGATTTTGCGCACCAAGTCCTTACCCAAAACGACACCCCACAAAAACTGACAAGCAAAGAAACGGCATTGCTCAAATTGTTTTGTGAAAACAAAAACCAACCTATTAACCGAAGTTTTGCGTTGAAGCTCATTTGGGGCGACGATTCCTACTTCAACGCCCGCAGCATGGATGTCTACATTACGAAGCTCCGCAAGCACCTCAAAGACGATGCATCTCTCCAAATTATCAACCTCCACGGCGAAGGTTTTAAGTTATTGGTTGATGAATGAGCTAGCGCGGCAGGGCATAGATATTGATGTTTATATGCCATTTAGTTATGTCTTCTTTGGTAGGAATAGAAACAACTTTGGCGGTGGTATCAAACTCTTCAAAGTAAAAAATATCGTAACCGTGTTGGGCAATGGTTTCAAACAGCTCCATTTTATCGGCAGGGCTGTTGTGCTCAAAACTTTCGGCCACAATTACGGGCTTATATTGGGCAATTAAGTCCGAGATAGATTTGAGTATTTCCTTATCATAACCTTCAGTATCCACTTTGATGAACGATAGTTTGGGAAGCCAATCTCCGTAATTCGTCTCCAAAAAATGCATCAACGGAATACCTTTTATTTTCTCGGGATAAACGAATTTCCCATGACGGCTCTCTTTGGTTGGAGAAATTCCGCCGTTGACAAAAGAGGCCTCTGAAGAGATAAAAAAGAAATCTTCCTCCTCAACCGAAATGGCAAACGGTAGGGCATGAATGGATAGTTTGTCTTGGTTAAGGGTGGCGTTTTCCTTCAGTATTTTAAACACGTATGGATTGGGGTCAAAGCCCAGCGCCAAGCCTGATTTTCCCGCTGCCAGCCCCATCGGTACGGTGGTATCGCCGATGTTGGCGCCAATATCAATGACCAAATCTCCTTCTTTGATGAATTTTCGAAAAAAATCGACGGTTTCCTGCTTCAAGCCCAACCGCGTAGCCAAAGGATTGTCCCATTCTGCAAAATCGATTTGCCCGTCTTTCTCCAATTGGTAATGATTGATGAGAGAAGGATACTCTTTGGTATATCTTCTGGCTATTTTTCGACGGAAAGAATCTTTGAAGTACTTGAACATCTCTGATTGAGGTTTGGATTATAAGGCAATATTGTCGATAATTTCTTCATATTTTGCCTAACAGAAGGAATTATTGGGTAAAACGAAAAAAGAGCCAAATAAACCCCTCAAATAGAAAAAAAAAGGTGGAAACCCACGCTTGAGCCTCCACCTTTTCACTACTTCTATTTTTTACGTTTCTTTTTCTTCTCAATTACTTTTTCGGGTTCTACGGGCGGCGGTGGCGGCGGAATGCTCAAATCTTTCACTCGGATATTCCGGAACCTCACCACATCACCGTGGCCAAGAAATCCAATGTACCCCGACGTGCGGCTAAGCCCCGGGTGGTCGCGGTGGTCGGCAGTGCCGTTTTTGGACGCTTCGGCCAAATCACCATCTAAAATCACGGTGCCATTAAGCGTTACTTTAACTTTAGAGCCTTTGACAACCACCTCCTGATAATTCCACTCACCCACAGGTTTGAGGTAGCCCCGCTTGGCAGCAATGATGCCGTAGGCCGAGCCGTGATACTGATACGGTTGCAGGTTCTTATAGATTTCGGCCTCATTGTCGAGAATCTGCAATTCTGTACCCACGTAGGCGGCATCGCCCTGCAACGGCGCGCGAATGCCCAGACCATTGTTGGAACCGGGCGTCAATTGGAATTCAAAACGGAATTCAAAATCGCTGTATTCGTCTTTGGTATATAGGTTGCCTTTGCCACCACGGTTGGGATAAATCACCATTGCACCATCTTCCATGACATAATCGGTGGTGTTGCCCATCCACTCAAACATATTTGTGCCGTCAAACAGCATTTTAAAGTTCTCCTGTTTTTCCTGCTCGCTTAATACAAACGGCTTTGTTTGGGGCAATTCGCGAACATAAATGTCACGGTAGGCCACGAGTGTACCATGTGCCTGAAGTTCTAACTGCTCCATCGGAAAAATGGGTTGCTTACGGTCCCAATAGTTTTCCAGAATAACATTATCTACTACCAATTCACCATTGAGACGCACCGTCACGCGGTCGCCTTTCATTTGGATGTAGAACGTGTTCCAATCGCCAATGGCGTTGTCGGCCAATTTAAGCGGCTTGCTTGGGTTCTTTTGGTTATTGTACAAACCGCCCGAGCCTACCTGCGCACCTACTTCTACGCGTGAGGTGTCCCACACCTGAACCTGCGGCGAACCGCGCAGATAGATGCCAGCATCACCTTTAGGTTCAATGCGCCAATCGACGTACATTTCAAAGTCTCCGTATTTTTTAACCGTACAGAGATTATCACCGTGACCCGTGAAGATGAGTTCGCCCTCTTTGACAACCC
This sequence comes from Runella sp., assembly GCA_027486105.1. GTDB lineage: Bacteria > Bacteroidota > Bacteroidia > Cytophagales > Spirosomataceae > Runella. Next base: position 6,999 of record JAIXPV010000748.1, read on the forward strand.
ACCCTTTCCGCATCACTTCGTCGGCTTTTGCCTGTTTGGCGGCGAGCGTATCGGGGTGCATTTTGGCGCGGGCAATAGGGTTGGCGACCAAACCTTTCCAGCCTGTCAGGTCTTTTCCGTTAAACAACGAAACGAACCCTTCGCCCGCTGGCATTTCAGCCAAATGCTTCCGAACGGCCTCCTTTTGCTCGTTGTTGGCGGCAAAATTCAGGGCCTTATTTAACAATTGACGTACGGTATTCCCCTGAAAATCTTTGTTGGCCAGTGCACTATTGATGACCACTTGCGCGGCAGTTTGCTGCAATTGCGTATCATCCAAATAATTACCCGCTAAAATCAACGCGTTGAAGGTGCGATTGCGAACGAGTTCTTTCAGAATACTTTCTTTTTGGGTGGCAGTTTTAGACATATCCATCGCCTTACGCAGCATCAATACTTTTTGCGTCGGTGTTTGATTCAGCCGATTGGTTGCTTTGATATAGCCACTCACCGCTAGGTCAAGGTAGCCTGCGTCGGTGGTATTTTTCCCAATTTTATACAGTTCTGAAGCTGCACTGGCATCTTTCCAATTGGAAAGAGCATTCAGGGCCGCATTTTGGGTGGCCGCATCGCCATTTTGAAAAGCTGCCGCCACGGTCGATAATGCTTTTTTACCACCGATATTGGCCAAAATGCGCAAATAATTGGCTTTCTTATCCGCTGGGGCAGCGTTCATCTGTTCCAATACTGTGTTGGTTTGCTGCAACACATCTGCTGTTTTCTTTACCACGGCCGTTATTGCCTCCTGCGTAGAAAGCACCTCCTGCGGAGCAGAAACGCTGTTCAACAGACTTACTAAGGTAGAGAGGTCTTTAGATGATGAGACACCCTTAAGCGCCGCAAAAGCCGCGGCTTTTACGGTAGCATCGTTGTTTTTTAACTGGGCTAAAACCACACCCATTTTGCTATCGGCCGCACGAGCCGCCAACACTTCGAGCAATGCGGGCTGTGCACTTGCCGGCATGGAAGGAAGCGCAGTCGCGATTTGGTCTACTACTTTATCACCTTTCATGACGAGCAATGCATTTTTAACGGCAGTTACCTCGTCAGGTGTGCCTTTTTTCAGGACTCCCAATAAATTAGGCAAAACACCTTCTTGGCCGATTCTCACAGCGGCCTTGATTGCCGCCAATTTTACGCCACTATCTTTGTTAGTCAGATTTTTAAGAATGGCTGGCAATGCCGATTTTGCGCCCGTTTCTCCCAATACCCCAATCACCTCGGCCTGAGCAACAGGCTTCAAAGCAGGCAAGGCAGTCAAAAACAGGCCCGTTGTGGCGGGAGTAATGTATTTCTGCGCGTATTTCAGGGCCGCTACCCGGTAATTGATGTCAGTGCTTTGCAACGCTTTGAGCAATACTGGAAGACTGGCGACGCCCTGTGCGTCGGCCAATAATTTCAATGCCGCCGAGCGTGTTGGCGTTTGGGTGGCGTTTTTCAACAAAGCCGTGGCCGCTTTTACCGTTAGCGCTTTATTGCCATTCTCGGTCAGTCGACCCAAATAAGTAAGATACGAAGACGTAGCATTGGCTTCATCATATACGTAAGAAGCCTTGGCTGCCGCACCCATGAGGATACTTTCTGACGACGGAACACCAATCATTGCCAACGCATAAAGCGCTACTTTTCTGCTTTTTAGGTCGCTACTAGACGCTAATTTCTCAATCGCGGGCGCAGCTTCTGCAAAGCGGCTGTCTCCCAATGCCTCCAAAATAGAAATCTGAGCCTCGCCAGAAGCACCATTCAGCGCTTTCGATAGTGCTTGGCTCGCCGCCAAAGAGCCTATTCTTGCCAACGCCCTAGAAGCAGGACCGCTGAGTTTTTCGTCGTTTAGATAGGTAGCCAAAACACCAACGCTTTCGTCTTTGCCTACCTGTTGAAGTTGAAAAAGAAGAAAGGCTTGATTGTCTTTGTCAGTCACTTTACTCAAGGCCTCGGCGTAGGCTTCAGCGGCCATTTTACGCCATTCTTCCTTGCCAGATTGCATTACAAACGACGAAAACCCGCCAAGTGCGTATTGAATTTTAGCGTTATTTCCTTTGGCCGAAGGCACCAACCCAGAGGCCAACTGGATGATGCCTGGCTTACCCAAAGCAGCCATATCGTCCATGTTTTTTTGCAATTGTTTGGCATTTTGGGCAGGAAACTGTCCCAATAGCGTGGTGATTCGATTGTCAACCTGCGCCCTGGCCATCGACCCGCTCACCAAAAGGGCAATTAGTATATATTGTATTTTTTTCATAAATTCAGAAGAAGAATTGATTCAATCATTTTGCAGAGTTACGCTTTGTTACATCGTCCAAGGCCCGCGCATGGGCTGATCTATGAGGCGATTGGCTCCTTCATCGTCCACGAATAACTGCTTAACGGGGTCAAATTTCAACGAACGACCCAAACGCAACGCCGTCAAACCCATATTGACAATGGTACACGAACGATGTCCATTTTCTTCGTTGAGCGCAAATTTTTGGCGCTTTTTCACCGCTTCTACAAAATCCGTTACTTGAGGCTCCGAATCAGGAAATGCGGCGAGTTTTTTCTCTAAATCCGGAATATCAGAACGGAAATTAGGATACAACTTCCCTTTCGGCCCTTCGATATAAGGTACACTTTCGTCCTTGCCTTCTCCGTCCAGAATGATTTTACAGCCATCGGCATACGTATATTCAATGCGTCGCCACGTACCTACAGCGTCGGTATGCTGCTGCGGCGCGTCAATTTCTACGCTGATAGGACTAGTATCGTCTTTGCCCAAAAAGTACTGAATAGGGTCTAAATAATGCTGCCCCATGTCGCCCAAGCCACCTCCATCGTAGTCCCAGTAGCCCCGAAAAGTACCGTGTACACGGTGCTCGCTGTAGGGTTTGTACTGCGCAGGTCCGAGCCACATGTCGTAATCCAATTCGGCAGGTATAGGTTCGGGCTGAAGATTTGTTTTCCCTACCCAATAAAATTTCCAATCAAAGCCCGTATGGCGGCTTACCGTCACTTTGAGTGGCCAGCCGAGCAAACCACTTTCCACCAGTTTTTTAATGGGTTTCACGGTGGTATTCATGCCATAAAAATTCGATTCAAAACGAAACCAAGTATTCAAGCGAAAAATACGACCGTGCTGCTGCACTGCCTCCACAAGGCGTTTGCCTTCGCCGATGGTGCGCGTCATGGGTTTTTCACACCACACGTCTTTGCCCGCACGAGCGGCATCAGCGGCGATGATTCCATGCCAATGCGGCGGAGTAGCTACGTGTACAATATCCACTTCGGGCAGTTGAATCAATTCACGATAGTCAGAAAAGGTTTTTACACCCGGTTCCAACTGGTCAAGCGCTAGTTTAAGGTGGCGTTTGTCTACGTCACAAATAGCCACTACTTTGGTGCCTGCGTAAGGGATGTGCCCACGGCCCATGCCGCCTACGCCCACAATGGCTTTGGTCAATTGGTCACTGGGGGCTAAATAGCCTTTGCCCAATACGTGACGAGGTACAATCGAAAAGGCCGCCAACGTAGTGAGTGAGCCTTTGATAAATTTTCTTCGGGAGCCAGAAACAGGGATATTTTCTTTCATAAGACAGCTTTATGCGTATTTTTTCCTTAATAACAGTAAGATAATTAAAAGCCTTCATTACTCATTTTTTTAAAAATAAGCGACGATTTTGCCAAAATAATTACAAATAAGGGGAGATATACACTTCTTTAGGAAGAGTACTGATTTAATCACAAAATGTACTAAGCAGTTCTTTTAGAAAGCAATAACAAACGCTGGAATTTAAAGAAGCGCCGCCCCAGTGCCGTTGTCAGGGGCAAAAACCACCTTACCATAATCGAAAGTAACGCCTGAGGCGGGGTCGTGGGAGATGAGCAACGTGCCGTCCATGTCAACGTAATCTAGTAATGGTAATAAGTGGGCAATGGCAGAAATCCCCACGCTCGTTTCGGTCATACAACCCACCATGGTTTTCATTCCCAAAGCTTTCGCTTGGGCAATCATTCGGCGGGCGGGCGTGAGGCCTCCGCATTTGGTGAGTTTGACATTGACCCCGTGAAAATACCCGTGACATTTGGCCACATCTGCCTCTACGATGCAGCTTTCGTCGGCAATGCAGGGAAGGGCGCTTTGGGCAAAAACCCGCTTCATGCCTTCCCAATCGTCTGCTTTGAGGGGTTGTTCGATAAACTCAACGCCTAGCTTTTTCAATTCATGACTGTAATGAATGGCTTGGTCGGCCGTCCATGCACAGTTGGCATCTACGCGAAAAATGGCATCAGTATGCTTTCTGAGCTCTTTAATAATGGCCAGATCGTCGACAGTGCCGAGCTTGATTTTATAAATCGGCCAAGGCAATTCTTTCATTTTAGCGACCATTTTTTCCACAGCATCAATGCCGATAGTATAGTTGGTCATCGGGATATTCTGGGCCGAAAGTCCCCAAGCTTCGTACAGTTTTTGGCGACGTTTTTTGGCCCAAAGGTCATTGGCAGCCTCATCCAATGCACATTGAGCAAAGGGATTGTTCAGAAGAAATGGATGAACAAATGTCCAAAAATCTTCTGGAGATTGGAGGTCATAGCTTTCGATACGTTCACGGATATTTTCCAACGCTTCCACCATACCTTCAATCGTAATACCGTAGTATTTATTGGAAGTTGCTTCTCCAAATCCACTTATTGTACCGTCGCGCAGTTCCACTACGAGCGTTGGCTGGACATCCCGCGAGTCGTGGGCAATGGTAAATGTATGACGAAGGCGTAAATCGAAGCAATGGAAGAGAAGTTGCATAAGGCCAAAAACAGACGTTTATATCGGTAAATATACACGTCAAACGGACAATTACGCCTGATTTTGGTTAATAATCGGTAGAAAATCCTGGCGGACAAACAATTGAATAAAAGGTATAACTAAGCGTAATTGAAGTATAATAATACATATCCTTGGTGGTAGGATTGCCCAGTTGAATCTTTTGAGTAATAGGGACATTATCACCCAAATCATCAAGATAATCAGTAAATAACTTACGCGTACCAAATTCAAATTCAAGGCTCCAAGGGCGCTTAAACTCCCATTTGACTCCTGCGCCAAATGGGATATTCATTTGGGTGGTTTTGTAATCTGCTGTTTTGTTGCGCGGATTAAACTTATAAAACCCTAATCCTCCAAAAAGATACGGTGTCCAGTTTTTCGCTTTTCGTTTTTGAGAATAATTCAAAAAATTGTATTCAGTAATTAGACTTCCTTCTAGTACCGAAGACCTAAAAGACGCATTACGGGCTTGGTTGAACGGGTCGGAAGAACGGCTGTCTTTGGCGCCTACCAAACCAAACGTACCGCCCGCCCGCAGCGAAACCGACGGGCTAACGTTATAGCGAAACAAGACATGGCCTGCAGGAAGATAATTGCGAGGATTAAAGGCGGGCGATAAATCACCCTTATAATTTAATCCTCCCAGCCCAGCACCGATATTGATACGTTGTGCGTTGACCTGTAAACAAAAGGCTCCCACAAGGAAGCCCATTAAAAGATAAGAGTTTTTACTGTTCACAATCGCTTTCTTAACGTTAAACCTCTCAAGTATTAACGGATGGGAGGACACTTAATTTTGGATGGTAATACATAACTTACCGTAATGTTGGTCAATAGGTAGTTATCACCGCGTCCTCCACCGCGAAAATCCCCTTCTCTCCAACCATCCAGAGGAGTAGCAAAGGGATTAATCCCAGCTTGATTTGGATACACAATTTGTCGGACAATATCGGTTCGGTCTCTTCCAGTACGAGCGGCGATAGGCTCGGTAGTACGGTTAGACATGGCGCGGGCCAAATCATTTTTCAAAACATCGGGATTAGGGAAAAGCCCCCCCACATCATCTAAGTGGTCGGAGCCAGAAATACGCACTCCACCTTCAATTCCGATGTTCCATTGGTTGTTTACACGCCACGTAAAGCCCATCCCGAAAGGAATTGAATAAGTAACCAATGAATAGGGTTTGGCATAGCCTGGCTGGCCTTGCCCTTCGGTACCGAGTGGCTGAAGTGCTACCCAATTATTATCATATCCAGGTGCTTGCGGGGTTTTAGCTTTGGGGTTATGGGCCAACACGGCAATGCCAGCAAACAGATAGGGGCTAAATGCTACTCTGCGGTTAGGGCTTCTGCCATCACCGCGCAGTTTATAGATTCCGACCAAACTGAATTCCTTAATATCATTACGAAAATGAAGATTCCGCACATAAAAGTTAGGAAAAGGATTTCCCCCCGCACCTCGGTTGTAATATTCATCGTCTCCCGCGAGTCGTGCCCATGTAAAACCCAGACGTGCGGCCAAATGCGGCGTAAAGTTTCGGGTATACCCCGCATTAACATTCCACCGCATCATCCTGAATACCGACCTTACTGGAGTCCGATAGGGTGCTAATTCTCCCAAGTAGGAAGAAGTTCCCAACCCAAAGCTCACAGTTGAATACTGCTCAAAAGGAGTTTTACGGCGTTGCGCTTCCGAAGCATACGTCACCAGTAGCATAAACAACACGGTGCCGACAAGTATTTTGAATTTCATTCGCTTTACTGATTTATGCGTGACTTTGATTCAACGCAAAAATGATTGTATTTATTGAATGGCGCCACAAAAATCGCGCCGATAATTAGTTTCTAGCATCCAAACCCCAATGTAATTTGGTCCTTAACGTCTGCACAAAGTTATCTTGGCTCAATTTTACCAAACGCGCCTTAAAGAGTTCTTTCTTAACCAGTAAGGTGACGGTTGAATCCACAATCCTGAAGCGGGAATCTAATGAGACCAGAAAATTACTGCTCCGGCTTTCGACCCTGAAACTTAATTTGCTCACGTCTGGAATAATCATGGGACGAACGTTGAGATTGTGCGGACTAATGGGCGTAATCACAAAAACGTCGTTTGTCGGCAATACCACAGGGCCGCCGCAACTAAGGGAGTAGCCCGTAGAACCCGTTGGGGTTGAAACAATTAAGCCATCCGCCCAGTAAGAATTTAAGAACTCTCCGTCCAAATAGGCGTGTACCGTAATCATGGAAGAGGTGTCCGTTTTGGTAATGGTAAAATCGTTGAGGGCAAAGTTATAATCTTCAAACAGGTCGGTATCAGACAATAAACTCACCAAAGTACGGTCTTCGGTTTGAAAATTCCCTTGAAAAAGCGCGTCTAGCGAATCATTAATCATGGGCGGAGAAACCGTGGCTAAGAAACCCAGGCGGCCTGTATTAATACCTAAAATGGGGATTTGCCGCGAACGCGATTGCATGACCGACTCCAGCAGGGTGCCGTCACCGCCGATACTGAAAATAAAATCAGCATCAGGTGCACCATGGGGGTGCGGGTAATTCTTTTCGGTGTAAGGATTGACCCCAGCACTCAACAAAAAAGAATAAAAAGAAGAAGAAATAGAATAGTCTATTTGCTTACTCTTCAGAATGTCGAACAATGCCTGTACGTAAGGCTGCGTGTCGGTTGTAAAACTGCGTCCGTGAATGGCGATTTTCATTGGTATCGCTTCGGGGATAGATTCGGACGCAAAGGTATAAGAATCCTTTTTAAGTCGACACTTAGGTTTCCAAATACCTCAGTAATAAATCCAGACGGTGCCGATCGGGGTTTTCAAGCGGCTCATTGGCGTATACATTTTCCACCACGTAACCGAAACGCTCAAAGGTAGCCACCACCGCCGATACTTCGGTGCGGTTAAGTTTGAGCGTGAGCGTTGCTTGGTCAATATCGCCGTATTCGGCACCCGAAAAATAACTGCTGATAATTTTTACATTATTGGACTCTACCAGACGGCTAATGTCGGTCATGGAATAATCGCGGTTAGACATTTTAAGCACTACTACCGCTCCCGCTTCCTGCGCGCCCAACAAGCCAGCAAACTTCGCCATCATGTCGGTTACGACAATTGTACCAGCGTAGAGGTTGTCTTCATCCAACACTGGAACTGTATCTAAGTGGTACTGATTGGCAATGCCTATGACTTCATAAATATGCTGAAACAGATTGGCATGGATGGGATTGGGGGGCAGATTAAGTTCAGAAAGCAGCTTTTCATCGTCTGGAAAATTCAAGAGGGTATCCTCACTTAAAAGCCCTTTGTATACTTCATTTTCGACTAACGCTAATTGCCGAATTCCATATTCGTCCATTAAGTCAACCGCTTGCCCGACCGAGTCGTATGGTCGTAAAACGGGGGTAGCGGGGTTGATAAGTTCTTCGGCCAGCATGGTTGATGTGTGATTTTTCTGAAAACTTAGAAAAGTTATTTAAAGTTTCCAAAAGTATTTTGAGATTTTATTGATAATGAATCAATAGGTGGACAAAAAAAAAGATGTTTTCATTTTTTTAGCCCCGTAATAAGTGATTCGTTTTCAATGATTTTACATTTTTACTACAACTAACTCAACCCGTCGGTTACGACGACGCTCGCTCTCAGAGGTTCCCTTCGTCACGGGGCGCGTCGGTCCAAAGCCCTTGGCTTCGATACGTCCAGCGTCAATTCCCTTGCCAACGAGGTACTGCTTAACAGCATTGGCTCGGTTTTGAGAAAGCTCCATGTTTTTGTCAAAATCCCCCAGATTGTCGGTATGTCCTTCCACCCGAATTTCCATGGTTGGGTTTTCGCGCATGAGCTGCGTTAGGCGATCCATCTCGGCAAATGAAGGCGACAACAAATCGAATTTAGAAATGTCAAAATAGATATTATTGAGGGTGATTGCCTCCCCTACTGCCACTGGATTCAACACAATTTCGTTGTCTATTTCTTGCCCTCCTTTGACCTGCGTCAGGTCAAAAGCGCCACTGCTTGGGAAATATCCCTTAGCGGTTGCCATGTAGGCGTATTTGTTTCCCGCATCCAAGTTGAGCCGAAATCTCCCCGACGATGCCGACAATTGCATGGAATCCAGTCCATTGCCATCACTTGGCACTAAATAACTGATTCGTGCGGCAATAGGCTTTTTGGTTTTGGCATCAACCACAGTGCCACGCAATGTTACTAATTGCGGCGCGGGTGCAGCTTCTTTTTTAGGCTCAACGGGTGGCTGAACATCCTTGGGTTTTTCGGCGATGACAGGAGGTTCCTCATTCTTAGGTTCAGGGGTGGGCTGCTTTTTGGGCAAGGGCCGCTTTGGATTCCGAACATGAACGCTGAAATAATTCCAATACCTTTTTGTTCCCTGATCACGCCCTTCAAACATGTCAAACACCTCAATGCCAGGCTCTAGTCGCTCAAAATAAACAACAAATTTAACCATATCACCGGGTCGTATTTCGCGCTTTTGGGGAGCTACGGGAATACCTTCGGCTTTAACAAATCTAAACTTGCGCCCAGTATTTCCTGGTTCATACAGCCGACAATTAGGGTCAATTTCAATTTCTTCGTTTGAACTGCGTCTCCCTAAAATCATATCCTCCAACGAACGCGAATTCGATCTGTAATCAAGGGTAAAATAGAGAATAGTGAAATCTTGAGTCAATTCCACTTTAGTGATATTGACATAGGGTTGGGATTGTTGCTCAACGTAAGGGCTCAGGGTAGTGATTTTTTGCGCAAAAGCCCCTCCTGAAAGCAACAACAAGAGGCCTAAAAAATAGTATAATCGTTTCATGGTCAGATGAGATGATCTTGTGGATAATCTTGCCCGAAATAACGCCATTGAAGAGCGATTAGTGCCGAAATACTGTTAAAAATAGTTAATACGTCGCCATTCAACGTTTCATTTAGACCAATTAAACAAAAAATCTTGAAAGTGTCAAAATATAATTAGATATTTGCCTAATTATTTAACTCTATGAACAACCTATTTCGTGCCCTCAATGACCCTACCCGAAGAAAAATTCTCGAAATATTGCGGGAAAAAGATTTTACTGCGGGCGAAATTGCCGAGAAGTTTGAAATGACCAAACCTAGCATTTCGCATCACTTGGATTTATTGAAACAGGCCGAACTAGTCACCGCCGACAAACAAGGACAATTTATCTATTACTCCCTCAATACCACCATTTTAGATGAACTTCTAAAGTGGATTTTTACCCTAAAACAACCATGAAAAAGTCACTTAACTACTTAATGTTGGCAGCGATTACTGCTCCGCTGATTTATTTAGCTTTTGTTTGGAATCAATTGCCCGACGTGGTTCCTACACACTTTGGGCCCAGTGGAAAACCCGACGCCTTCGGGCCTAAATGGACGTTGGGCATCCTGACAGTTGTGTCTATCGGGCTTTATTTTCTCATGCGGAACGTCCCTCACCTCGACCCTCGTCTCAATCAGGCGAGCGTTTCGGAGCATTACCCCAAGCTTATTCTATTGGTACTTACTTTTTTGGGGGCTATTCATATCCTAATTATCCGTTCGGCGCTGGAACAAATGGCGGGAGAAGTATTCATCAACTTAGTGTTTATTGGCGTCTTTTTATTGTTGGCTGGCATTGGCAATTATCTTAACACCATCAAATCCAATTATTTCGTGGGGATTCGTACCCCATGGACGCTAGAAAGCGAAACGGTATGGCGCAAAACCCACCAAATGGGCGCGAAGTTGTTTTTTGCGATGGGAATTGTGGGTGCACTGGTGGTGGTTTGGTTGCCCGAAATGTGGAAAATTGTCTGGACCCTTTCCCTGATTTTTGCCACCGTCATCTGTGTTTTTGTGTATTCGTATCGAGCGCATAAACAAGAACAAGCCAATCGGTGAGCTTCTAGATTTTTTCGCACTTCGTGGTTTGTCAGATTGTGGACAATGGTCAGACGATAGTCAGACCACCTATACTTTTTACGGTCTGACTATCGTCTGACCATACAAGCTTCAATCTCCATTTTAGCGTTAGGCCTTCGGGTGCGATTGTTTGAAAATTTTCTTTAATTTTTCGATAGAATTGTGGGTGTAGACCTGCGTGGCAGCCAAACTACTGTGGCCGAGCAAATCTTTAATGGAATTCAGATCGGCCCCGTTATTGAGCAAATGAGTAGCAAACGTATGGCGTAGTACGTGCGGGCTACGTTTTTGAAGAGAAGTAACCGCCGAAAGGTATTTTTTGACAATCCGCTGAATCAGCACCGCGTAGGCAGGTTCACCTTTATTGGTCAAAATCAGGACATTGGTACCTGGAAACTGCTCATTTTTGAGTGCCTGATAGCTTTTTATAAGGTCGGCAAGATTTTTATAGATAGGAATAACGCGCTGTTTATTTCGTTTTCCCAGCACTTTTAACGTGAGGTCATAAAAATTAATATCGCCATCTTTCAGCTCCAACAATTCGGCCAAACGCATACCTGTTCCGTACAAAAGTTCAAGAATCAAGCGGTCGCGTAGGCCTTCAAAATCAGCCCCAAATTCCATCTCTTCAAACAAAAGCAGAAGGCTTTTTTCTTCGACAAATTGGGGCAAGGGCTTATCGGTCTTCAACGCCGAAACCCGCAGCATTGGGTTCATGGTAATCACTTTGCAGCGCAGCAGGTACCCATAAAAAGACCGCAGCGTGGCCAATTTTCGGTTCACGCTGCGGTGGTGCAATTCGGCCTCAACCAAACTCACGGCCCACCCCCGCACCATACGAAAATCGGCTTGACTGATTTCGGTGAGATTATAGGTTTTTTCCAAAAACGCTGCAAACTGCTCCAAATCTTTTTTGTACGCCGTGAGGGTGTGTACACTGAGTCGTTTTTCAACCGTGAGATGTTGGAGAAATTGTTCGAGCATTGTTTGGATTTTAGGCCTTACTATAACGTTCTGATTCTTATATTTTTGTACCAAGATTCGTCGCCATGGTCTTGAAGCGCGATTTTTCCTTTGGCACGGGGCGTAGCATACGTCCATTTTGTAAATTTACTTTTGGCC
>JAIXPV010000034.1 GCA_027486105.1 Runella sp.
AGCTTTACCAAAAACTCAAGATTCCTATCGGGCTTTTGCATTCGTCGTGGGGTGGTTCACAATTGGAGGGCTGGCTCAGCAAAGAGGCTATGCTGACCCACGAGGAATTAAAACCCATTGCTCAAAATTTGCCGACAACCTGGGGAGAGGCCGACGCTATTCTGGACCTAAAAACGCGGAAGCAATTGCTGAAAACGGAGGTAAATCCTACCGTGGCCGACGAGAAAAAATATACCGAAGCTGGATACGATTTTTCTAAATGGCACAACGCCGGTAGTCCGATTGGTCAGTGGGATTGGAAAGGAATAGGGATGTTTCGGGGCAAAGGATTCATGGCGCGGACGGTCGATATTCCCCAAGAAATGGTAGGGCAAGCTACTACCTTGGGTTTGGGAATCCAAGATAGTTTCAACGAGATTTACATCAACGGACAATTGGTGTCGCAGGGGATTATGGAGGGAATGCGCAAAATCACCTTACCAGCCAATACGTGGAAAAACGGTAAAAACCAATTGGTCATCAAATTTGGCAATATGGTACAGTTTCCTTGGTATGGCCTGGGCATCAATGGTACACCCGACGACTTGTTTGTCAGCGCCAAAGATAGCAAAGTAAGTTTGGCTACGGGCTGGTATCTGATGCCTTCTTTTGCCGAAGCTCACACCTACAACCACAGTAGCAACAACGTAGCGACCACGATTTATAACGGAATGATTGCCCCGTTGGTGCCTTTTGCCATTCGGGGGGCATTGTGGTATCAGGGTGAGTCCAACGCGGGGCGAGCCTATCAGTACCGCCAAACTTTTCCGTTGATGATTAATGATTGGCGGCAAAAATGGGAAGACGAATTTTCATTTTATTTTGTGCAACTTTCTAGCTATGGGGCGTATCAAAACAGCAATGACGGCAGCGATTGGGCCGAACTTCGCGAAGCACAAACCATGACTCTGAGCCTTCCTAAAACGGGAATGGCCGTAACAACCGACGTTGGCAATCCCAAAGACATTCACCCCACCAATAAGCAAGATGTGGGCCACCGCCTAGCCCTGAACGCCCTTAAATCTAATTATGGATTGGAAGTGCTGCCTTCGGGGCCCATGTATGAGTCGGTTCATTTTGAGGAAGATAGAGCCGTGATTACATTTGATTATACAGGAGAGGGTTTAACGGTTAGAGATAAATTTGGTTACGTAAAAGGTTTTGAAATTGCGGCAGAAGATAAAGTATTTTACTACGCCAAAGCCGAAATCATTGGCGATAAAGTAGAAGTGTATCACCCCAAAGGTCAAAAGCCGATTGCGGTGCGCTATGGTTGGGCTAATGCGCCCGAAGATGCCAATTTGTTCAACAGTGAAGGTTTGCCCGCCAGCCCTTTCCGTACAGATGATTGGCCAGGAAAAACGCAAGGCAAGAAGTTTGAGTAAAGACAAAAAACTAAAGTTAATCCAATGACTTACCTACCCAATCACGCTCGTTACGAACACATGTCGTACCGCCGCTGCGGAAAAAGCGGTCTCAAATTGCCCGCGATTTCACTGGGCTTATGGCATAATTTCGGTGGTGTCGATGTGTTTGAGAACTATCGCGCTATTCTTCGTACCGCATTTGATGCGGGCATCACTCATTTTGATCTAGCCAACAACTACGGCCCGCCGCCCGGCTCCGCAGAAGAAAACTTTGGGGTATTGCTCAAAAAAGACTTTGCCGCCCACCGCAACGAACTCATTATTTCGTCCAAAGCAGGACATTTGATGTGGCCTGGGCCGTATGGGGAATGGGGTTCACGCAAATACTTGATAGCGAGCTGTGACCAAAGTCTTAAACGCATGGGTTTGGATTATGTTGATATTTTCTATTCGCACCGTTTTGACCCTAATACCCCCCTTGAGGAAACAATGGGTGCGCTAGATAGCCTTGTTCGCCAAGGAAAGGCATTGTACGTCGGAATCTCCAGCTATACGGCCGAAAATTCAGCCAAGGCTATTCAGATTTTGAATGATTTGGGTACGCCTTGTCTCATTCACCAACCCAAATACTCAATGTTTGAGCGTTGGGTAGAAGGTGGTTTGATGGATGTTTTGGAGGAAACTGGCGTGGGATGTATTCCGTTTTCTCCCTTAGCGCAGGGGCTTTTAACCGATAAATACCTGAAAGGGATTCCGTCAGATTCGCGGGCAGCGAAGGAACATGGCTTTTTGAAAACCAGTCAAATCACCCCCGAAACGCTTCAAAAAATCGAAAACCTCAACACCTTGGCACTAGAGCGCGGTCAAACTTTGGCCCAAATGGCGTTGGCGTGGCTGCTGAAAGACCCCCGCGTTACCTCGGTTTTGATTGGAGCGAGTCGTGTGTCTCAACTAAAGGATTCCCTGAAATGCCTTGAAAATCAACATTTCAGCGCTGAAGAATTATCGAGAATTGAGGGAATTTTGACGTAGGGGTGGGGTTTACCTCCGCCCACCAGACGCTCACCTCAACGGGGCAGACGCAAGGCCTGCCCCTACAATATTAAATGGGGATAAATGCTACCCAAAAGACCAAATTCTTGTTTTTTTATGTAAAATGGCTGAAAAATTCGTTATTACAACATAACCAACGTCAGCTTTCATGCCTCATTTTCGCTTTATCTACACCCTATTTTCTGGAATACTTATTACGGTTTTTCTGACCTTAAATGCTCAAAGCCAAACATTTCCCACAATTTCACCATCACAATTGTTTGGCGATACGACCACCTCAGAGTCTTTCCGTGGTATGTACACACAATTGGGAGGGTATCCTACATTGAGCGATTGTCGGACGGGGAAAATCGTACGAATATTGCCGAAAGGCGCGTATCAAGAGCTTAAAGATATTTATAAAAAAGCCCGTCGGGAGAAATTGAGCCGAGTGTATGTAGAAATAGACGGATATTACGCCGATAAAACCAAAGACCAAGTAGTGGCCCAAGAAATTGTGCTTTTTCAGAACATTCAAGTGTGCCCTTCCCAAACCAAAACATTTCTGGTCAGATTGAAAACGCAATTCATTGAATATTCTGAAACACTTATTGAATGGGGGATAAAATTTGGGACGGCGTTGGCTATTTTATTGTTGGGTTTTGGGTTGATTAACTGGTTTGATCGACCGCTAAAATCCCTTATTGATAATCGCCGACGCATCGACCCCTCCGTAAAAAGTTTCATTAAGAGCCTGATTTCTATTGGTTTGCGCGTTAGTGTTATCATGTTTTCAGGTGCGTTTTTGGGACTAAAAGTAACAGGCTTTGTGGCATTATTTAGTGCGGCTACCTTGGCCATTGGCTTTGCGTTGCAAGGCAGCTTGTCCAATTTTGCGGGTGGTTTTATTATTTTATTGATGAAACAATTTAAAGTAGGCGAAAAAATCACTTCCCAAAATTATACGGGCGTCGTGCGCGATATTTTGATGTTTAATACCGTATTGGACACCGGCGACGGCCGACGCGTCATGATTCCCAACGGACCTTTGCTCAACAATACCATCATCAACCACACCCGCGCCGGTTTTGAAAAAAGGGTTATCAAAATCTATACTAACTCCGACGTGGATTCGATCCACCTAAAAACCATCATTAGTGAACAGATGATAGGTTTGGACGTAGAGGGGATACAGCTCACCCCCGATGTGAAAATTACGGACTGGAACGGTGAACGTCTGGAGATTACGATTTCGTACCAAACGCCCACGCAACAGAGCGGAGAAATTTTTGAAAAAGTAGTCCAATGTCTCAATAATCGGTTGCATCAGGAAAACTTAACTTTTTATCCTGCCATGATAGACCCCTGAGCAGGCGCATTTTTGAGAAATTCTGTACCTTTGGGGCTTAAAAAAAGCCTTATCATGAAAATCATTTGTATTGGCCGCAATTACGTTGATCACATTCACGAACTTCAAAACGCTGTTCCCGAAGACCCCGTTATTTTTCAAAAGCCCGACACGGCCCTGCTTAAAGACAACGCACCGTTTTATTATCCCGATTTTACCCAGGACCTTCATCATGAGGTAGAAATTGTGGTAAAAATCAGTAAAATGGGCAAAAATATTGATGAAAAGTTTGCCCACAAATACTACGAAGAAGTCGGCATCGGTATTGATTTTACCGCCCGCGATTTGCAATCCAAACTGAAGTCTAAAGGCTTGCCTTGGGAACTAGCCAAAGCATTTGATGGCTCTGCGCCAGTTTCGTCGTTTGTCCCTAAGTCGCAATTTGCTGATTTACAGAACCTGAATTTCCATTTGGACGTCAACGGTGAAACCCGTCAACAGGGCAATACCTCGTTGATGTTGTTTAAAATTGACTACATTATATCGTTTATCTCTCGCTATTTTACACTAAAAACGGGCGATTTACTCTTTACGGGTACCCCAAAAGGCGTTAGTGCGGTCAAAGTAGGGGATACGCTTACGGCTTATATTGAAGGTAATAAAATGCTTGAGTTTGAGGTAAAATAAAAAAGACAAGAGGACGTGAAATGGACTGATTTGTGCATCTGCGAGCCTTGATATGTGATTGTGTGATAAAAAAATGATGCTAGCAGCATGACTAAAGGACAATTTATATACTTTTTTTGCTTTTTTCTCAGCATTTTTCAATCGGCTGTGGCCCAGCGAGAATCCTTTCCCAAAGGGTATTTTCAGTTTCCGATTCATCCCGGTCAGAAAAACACTCTGGCGGGGGTTTTGGGAGATTTGCGCACCAATCATTTTCACGCAGGGATTGATATTCGTACCCAACAACGGGAAGGATTGCAGGTCTTGGCGGCGGCCGAAGGGTATATCTCGCGCATCAAAGTGCAAACGTCGGGTTATGGAAACGTGATTTTTATCAAACACCCCAACGGCATGACAACGGTGTACGGGCATTTGCTCTCGTTTGCAGAACCGATGGGGAGTTATTTACGCCAAAAACAGTATGAACGTAAATCGTTTGAAATAGAACTGAATCCATCGCCCGACCAGTTTCCCGTAAGCAAAGGACAGCTAATTGGACTTTCTGGAAACACGGGCGGCTCGGCGGGGCCGCATTTGCATTTTGAAATTCGGGACTCCAAAGACAATTACCTCAATCCGCTGTTCTTTGATTTTACCGAAATTGAAGACAATACGCCGCCTTATTTTACGTCAATGGCCATCCGCCCCATGTCGCTACTGAGTCGTATCAATGGGGAGTTTGAAAGAATTACTTTTCGGCCCGTGCGTCAAAAAGAAGGGTTTTATTCGGTGGCGCAGCCCATAAAAGCTTGGGGAGAAATCGGTCTTGAACTGATTGCCTTTGATGCCATGACGGGGGTAAACTTCAGAAATGGCGTGAATTGTGTTGAAATTAAGCTCGATGGACAGGAGGTATTTGCGTACAATATGACTACGTTTCCGTCGTGGTCTACCCGCGATTACAACAACCTTATCGACTACGCCACCGAACAAAAAACGGGCGCACGTTACCTTAAATGCTATAATCCAGACGGGAATCAATTTAATGTGCATAAAACCGATGGCTATCGCGGAAAATTGCAGATAAGAGACACGCTCCTGCACGATGTGGAAGTGACGCTCTTTGATTCTTACGAAAATTCGGCGGTGTTGCGATTGAAAATAAAGGGCGAAGCCCCCGAAGAGCTTCCAATAGAGGAGCCCGAGGCATTGCCAACGCTGGCTTATCTCAAAACCGATGCGGTAGAAAATGTGCTCAAAATCACGGCATTTGGGCTTTCTCAGTTGATACAGGCCGATATTTATGTGAAAGATAAAAGTATCAAATTGGCGCCTGCGTATCAGAGCAGCGGTGAAACAGTCTATTTGCTTGATTTGCGCGACTACCTGCCCGATTCGATTCAAATTGGTAACAAAAAACTTAAAACAAACTTCCGCGAACGGATTCGCCCCAATATTATTGAGACCTACAACGGCGACCGCTACACGCTACGCTTTGGCAACCAAAGTATTTTTGATACGCTTTATCTGGCCGTGCAGTCAAGGGCGAATGGGCTTGTCATCAATGAAGAAAATATCCCGCTTCGGGATGCCATAGGCGTTAGTTTCCAGCCCGACCAAATGCCCGCCAATCCTGAACGGACCCACGCTTACCGCTTCGACGGTGAGCGGCTACGTTTTGTGGGCGGAAAATGGCAAGGAGAAATGCTGGAATTTGCCACCCGCGAGTTAGGCGATTTTTCCATCGCTACCGACGAAACGCCTCCGTCAGTAAAGTTGATACAATCTTCCAAAAAAAGCATTTCGGCGCGTATTTCCGACGGAATGTCGGGAATCGGCTCGTTCAGTGCGTTTGTGAATGGAGAGTGGGTTCTGATGAATTATGACTACAAACGCAACTATATATGGTCCGATAAACTGGTTGACACCCTTGATTTTGAGGGGGAATTACGGCTCGAAGTGACCGACCGCGCAGGAAATATCGCTATCTTGCAGGCCGAAATCAAAGAACCTGTTGTCAAACCCGCTACCCGTAAAAAACATGGCACTGCAAGTAGGCGAAAAAGCTCCCCTGTTCGAAGCAAAGGATCAAAACGGAAACGTCGTTAAACTGACTGATTTTCAGGGTAAAAAAATTGTCCTCTATTTTTATCCCAAAGATGATACTCCCGGCTGTACGGCCCAGGCGTGTAGCCTGCGCGATAGCTACGATGCCATGCTGGCTAGAGGCTACATAGTGCTCGGCGTTAGTGTCGATAACGAAAAATCGCATAAGAAATTTGCTGAAAAATATCAGCTTCCCTTTCCTTTATTGGCCGATACCGAGCATCAAATTGTGGAAGCCTACGGTGTTTGGGCCGAAAAATCTATGTACGGCAAAACTTATATGGGCACCGTACGTACTACTTTTATTATTGACGAAAATGGTGTAATTCAGGAGATTATCTCTAAAATTGACACCAAAAACCATGCGGAGCAGGTGCTTTCGTAAATTAAGTTTTCGTTAGTTTGTGCTAAAAGTGTCATTATGACATTTATATTTGTAACAATTTAAAAACTACGCATATTTCCATTATCCAAATGACTGAACTTCAAAGCATTGCTTCGCAGGTAAGACGCGATATTTTACGCATGGTCCACGGCTGTCAATCAGGTCACCCAGGCGGGTCGCTGGGTTGCACCGATTTGTTGGTTGCATTGTACTTTCAACAAATGAAAA
>JAIXPV010000530.1 GCA_027486105.1 Runella sp.
CTACTTTTGATTTGGGATCAAAGGCCATGAAATGGTCGATGAGCGCATCTGAAATTTGGTCAGCTACTTTATCGGGGTGACCTTCCGACACAGATTCTGAAGTGAATAGATAAGACATTGATTGGTTACGATTTACTAAAGTATGAGTTAACAAACTGAATTTAAGTCTAGCGATGACGGCCTGAAAGCTTTATTTACCGTTTCTAACGAGTTAGCTCAGGTGGGATAGAGTGCCCATCGTTTTGAATTATAAGGCGCAAAAATAGGTTATTTTCAGAGATAAAGAAAAAAACACGAAATTTGCATTTTATAGATGTCAAAATTGAGACGATGGTAAAGATAGGAAATATAGAATTAGGCGAGTTCCCGCTGTTATTGGCACCGATGGAAGATGTCTCTGACCCTCCCTTTCGGGCCGTATGCAAAGAAGGCGGAGCAGATTTGATGTATACAGAATTTGTGTCGTCGGAAGGGTTGATTCGAGATGCGGCCAAAAGTGTACAAAAGTTAGATATTTTTGAGTACGAGCGCCCCATCGGCATTCAGTTGTTCGGCAGCGACATCGAAACCATGGGCGAGTGCGCCCGCATTGCCACCAAAGTAAACCCAGATTTAATTGACATCAACTACGGCTGTCCGGTCAAACAAGTGGCTTGCCGGGGGGCTGGCGCGGCATTATTGCAGGATATTCCTAAAATGGTCAAAATGACTGAAGCGGTAGTTAAAGCCACGCACCTGCCCGTTACGGTTAAAACGCGTTTGGGTTGGGATGAATCTACCAAAAATATACAAGAAGTAGCCGAACGCCTGCAAGATGTTGGTATCAAAGCACTTACGGTTCACGGACGAACGCGAGTACAAATGTACAAAGGCGATGCCGATTGGACGCTGATTGGCCGAATCAAAGAAAATTCACGTATTAATATTCCCATTTTCGGAAACGGTGACATCGACAGCCCCGAAAAAGCCCTTGACTACCGCAATCGTTTTGGTGTAGACGGCATCATGATTGGCCGGGCGAGTATCGGCTACCCGTGGATTTTCAACGAAATCAAGCATTTTATGCGTACGGGCGAGCACCTTGCACCCCCAACTACCGCCGAGCGCGTTCGGGCCTGTCGCAAACATTTGGATTTTTCTATCTGTTGGAAAGGCGACCGCACGGGAGTCGTAGAAATGCGCCGTCACTACGCGTCTTATTTCAAAGGTTTAGACAACTTCAAACCTTTCCGAATGAGATTGGTAGACACCATGTCTTATCAGGAAATCAATGACATTTTGGAAGAAGTCACAGAGACATATGTACCAGAATTGGCCTAATTCTTTACAAAAACAAAAGATACCCAAAATGGTGACTCAGGAAGTCATTGCCCGATAAGCAGTCCCATATTAAAACCTAAATTGTATGCCAAAGTCAACGGTTTTTCATGTGTTACAACTGTTCAGCATCGCTTTTATTGGCTTCCTTTTCTCATCATCGGGTTGCACAGCTCAAAAGAAAAAAGGGAGTCAGGGAATTTCGGGAACGGTGCTTTGGCGTTCGGGAAATCTGATGCCTTCGCCCGATGTGAAGGTAACTAACCCCAAAGGCTCGCCCATCAGGCGTGAAATCATGATTTACGAACTTACCTCCTCCAATCAAACCGAACCCGCAGATGACGCTGGTTTTTACCGAAAAATCAATTCCAAATTCATCCAAAAAATAACTACCAACAAGTCGGGTCGGTTTAAAGTAGCCTTGCCCGCAGGCTATTACTCACTTTTCATCAAAGAAGACAAAGGTCTCTATGCCAACCTATTCGACGACGCGATGAACATCAATCCCGTGCAAGTCCAGAAAGGAAAATGGGAAAAACTAGACATCATCATCGACTACGCGGCGGTGTATTGAGTCATTCTTGCCCCAAAGCATACACGGCAAAAGACGCCAGCCAATGCTCACCACCGTAGCCGCCATTGGTAATTTGCGGCAACGTTGTATTAATAAAAGTATGGGCACTTTTGAGCAACGACGCACGACGTGGGTCAGTTTGGGGAAACGCCCGTGCAATACCCAACATACACCACGCCCGGCTCAAAGACAGGCCATCCAAATGCACAATCTGCATGTCATTTCGGTCGCTCACGACGGGCATTTTCATGACATTTTGAAGCCCTGCGGCAGGCAAAAACGCGTTAAACCACTTCAAGAATGCCGCTTGGGGCAAAATCCGCCGCATCAAATCCGCCACCTCTAAACTCGGCGACAGGAAGTCAGAGCCATCGGGTTCTTGAAAGGCAGGAGCGTTGGTGTTTTTTAAGTAAAAATCCTTGGCTTTCTGAATGATTTGGGCTTCAAAAACGGTATTTTTTACCGTTCGGGCATAATCAAGTGCAAACACCAACCCAAAGGCCGTGTTGGGATGCACGCCCGTTCGGTTTGGATAGGTTTGTTTGGGTAAAAAGGCGGTCCAAAGCTCCACCACCTGTTGGGTCAAAGGCCGCAGGTGTTGATGCCATTGCCGCGCCTGCGGGTCATCCCAAGTCGATAGTTCTTCGTCCAGCTTCAACAGCCAAGCCCAACCGTAGGTACGCTCAAAGGTTTTAGCCAAAGGGTATTTTGTAAAATAATCAGCTTCGGTTTTTAGC
>JAIXPV010000779.1 GCA_027486105.1 Runella sp.
AAACCCAAGGAGTCCAAACCCGCCAATCCAGTGGCGTTGACGCGCATTGAAAATGTGGTTTTCAAGAATGTCGTTTTCAAACACCTGACTGCCGCGCGCGCTGCTTTGTTAAATGTTAATTTTGAGGTAAAAAAAGGCGAAACCATTGCTTTTGCGGGGCCATCGGGCAGTGGAAAAACGACCCTCATCAAGTTGTTGGTTGGATTGTATGACCCCGAAGAAGGAAGCATTGCGTACAACGGCATCGACAGCCGACAAATTGACAAAGATGAATTGCGGGAGCAAATCGGTTTTGTCGCGCAAGACGCGCAGTTGTTTTCGGGAACCATTCGCGAAAATCTCCTCTTTGTAAAACCCACCGCCACCGATGAAGAATGCCTCAACGTACTCAAAAAAGCGGCAGCTTACTCATTGATTAACCGGGCCGACAATGGCTTGGACACGGTCATTGGTGAAGGAGGGATGAAAGTTTCGGGGGGAGAAAAACAACGTTTATCCATTGCCCGTGCGCTACTGCGAACCCCAAATCTGTTGATATTCGACGAAGCCACTTCGGCGCTCGACTCATTGACGGAAGAAGAAATTACGCAAACCATACGCGAGATTTCCAACAATGAGCAACATATTACGGTGTTGATTGCGCACCGACTGAGCACGATTATGCACGCCGACCGGATTGTGGTATTGGAGAAGGGTAAAATAGTTGAGTCAGGAAACCACGAGGATTTACTGACTCAAAAGGGCTTGTATTATGCCATGTGGCGGCAACAGGTTGGTGAAAGCGAAACTGTTACCAACGCATAGAATTATTTCTTGCCTGTGATAGTTACGAGAAGCTTGCTGTCAGGGTCGACAAAAGAAAGACTTAATACGCTGTTGCTGTAGCTACCGATTTTGGTGGTTCCGCTGTAGGCTTCGATTTCGCCAGTGGCAGCTTTCTTTAGGGTAGCTTCGCCGAGGCTGGTTTTATCCTCGGTCACTTTGCCCGCTTTATCGGTATCAATGAAAGTGATGGAAGCGGTTGCTTTGTCATCGGCTACCTTGGCGATTTCAATTTTGCCAGAAGACTTAACCCCCGTGCTTGGATCTGTATAAGGGTAATCAATGCCCAACGGGCCTAATGATACTTTAGTAAGTGTATAGGTTCCAGCTACTTGGTCGCCCATTGCAGGCTCGGGTTCTTCTTTTTTGCTGCATGATATAATCACAAAAGCCATCAAAATGACTAGCAGAGCGGATGAAAAACGAGTGTGTTTCATAAGTGAAGGTGAAAATTAAGTTGGATAATAAGTTTGGAGGATATGTACCAATCCGATACAAATGTAATTAAAGGATAAATATTAAATGGGTAACTTTACATAAAATGAGGGCCCTGTTTTATTAAACGGTTCAGGATTTGATTTTTTGAAAGCCTCTTTGTAGTATTGTATGGCCGCATCACCAAATCAAATTATTCCTAAACAATGTTTAACCGACGCCAATTTCTAGGGTCGCTCGGCACTGCTGCTGGTGCCTTGACCCTTCCCCCCTTTTTAGCCCCTGCCGAAGCCCAAAATTTCGAAACGCTCAATCGGCAGGTAGCACATCTTTCACCGTTGGAAGCTGCTCAAAATGAAGACTTTTGGGCCTTTGTGAAGACCGAATATACCGTTTCACCCAATTTGTTGAATCTCAACAACGGGGGCGTGTGTCCGCAGCCGCGATCAGTGCAGGATGCCCACATTCGTTTTTATCAATATTGCAATGAAGCTCCTAGCTACTATATGTGGCGAATTTTGGATCAAGGTCGCGAGTCGCTGCGGAGCAAATTGGCCGATTTGGCGGGCTGCTCGGCCGAGGAAGTAGCCATCAACCGCAATGCCACTGAAGGACTAAATACGGTCATTTTTGGCTTGGATTTAAAGCCCGGCGACGAAGTGGTATTGACCAAACAGGATTATCCCAACATGATAAATGCTTGGAAACAGCGCGAAAAACGGGATGGTATCAAACTGGTTTGGATAAACCTAGACCTGCCGCAGGAAAACGATGCATATTTTGTGGACAAATACGTCAGCGCGTTCTCGTCGCGCACCAAAGTTGTACACGTTACGCACATGATAAACTGGATTGGACAGACCGTTCCTGTTCGTAAAATTGCCGATGAAGCCCACAAACGTGGCATTGAAGTGATTGCTGATGGTGCCCATACGTTTGCCTTATTGGATTTTAAAATTCCTGATTTAGGCTGCGATTACTACGCCACCAGTCTGCACAAGTGGCTGGGTGCGCCGTTTGGTAGTGGCTTGATGTACGTCAAAAAAGATAAAATTTCGAAAGTATGGGCGCTTTTGTCTAACAACGAACCCGATGGCCCCGATATTCGCAAATTTGAAAGTTTAGGAACGCGCTCGTTTGCCTCCGAAATGGCGATTGGAACGGCGGTTGACTTTCAATTATCCCTTGGCGCGGCCCGAAAACAGGCCCGGGCGCATTATCTTCAGCGGTACTGGACAGATAAAGCCCGTCAAATTCCTGGGGTAAAAATACATACGTCGCCCAATCCTAACTATGCCTGTGCAATTGCGCTGGTTTCGGTGGAGGGCTTAAAAACCTCCGAGGTGGATAGTCAATTGTATAACAAATTTAAAATTCACACTACGAGTATCGAATGGGAAAACATCAAAGGGGTGCGCGTTACTCCCCACGTATACCATACTCCGAAAGACCTTGACCGTTTGGTGAATGGATTGGACGAGATTGCTTCCGCGTCCAGAAGGAAGAGCTAAAAAAAAAAAAAAAAAAATAGGAGATGTTCGTA
>JAIXPV010000115.1 GCA_027486105.1 Runella sp.
CCGCCATCGGCCTGTTCAAAAAAACCTTTGTGATCGCTATCGGCTCCCGTGAAGGAACCCTTTTTGTGTCCGAACAGACGGGACTCAAGTAGACTGTCGGTAAAGGCAGAACAATTAACGGAAATAAACGGCGCTGCATGTCGGGCCGAATGGGTATGAATATATTTTGCTAAATGTTCTTTTCCGGTCCCCGTCGCTCCCAAGATTAAGGTTGTGGTGCCGTCGGCCTGCGCAATGCGGTAGGCGCGTTGGTAAACGGGCTTCATGGTTTCCGTTTCCAGAATGTGATGATCGGGTTTGGTGTTCAGTTGCTTTTCCCGAACCATTACCGAGAGCGGCACACCTGAGGTTTCATAGTGTACTTCTACCAACTCAGGTTTGGCCGAACGCATAAACTTGGGCGCACGGGTTTGTAATAGTCTTGTTTTCAAACCCAGACTTCCGTGACATAGGTACCAAGCTACCTGCATGGTGGGCGTGCCCGGTGAAATGAAAATATCCATTTCGTGTTCGCTGTTTTCGACCAACAACCGCTCAATCTTGGGTTTAATCTCTGACAGGTCAATCACATCCCGAATGTTTAAATACAGGGGTTGAATGGTTCTATCTGGATAAGATTTACGCAAATGAGTGATTAAATGGGTCAATCGAATATCATCTGCCGCTTGGGTTGACAATATCAAATGTTGGTCGTACTCATAAAAATATCGGTGGAAACTGACCGTCGGGCCGTTCTCGTTTACGTTGCCCTGCTCAAAATCATTATTAAAGGCAATCCAAGATAACAGTATTTTCATATCAATTTTTGATATATAAATTCAATAATTGAACAATATACACTCATATTTTGCCTTTTTTATGGTTTTATGACAATGGTACGGCATTTTTATTTCAGTGGGTACAATTGATTTAAAAACAAAACCCCGAATTTTTATGCAAAATCACATTACCTGCCCCAAATGCCACCACGAGATCAACGTGGAAGCCGTCCTTTCTGAGCAAATTGAAGCCTCTTTACAGGTGGAATGGAACCGCAAAAACGCCGAATTTACGAAGCGTGAACAAGCCCTGAAAGACGCCCAAGCGCTCATTGATGCGCAGGTGCAGCAAAAAGTACAGCTTCGCGAAACACAACTTCGGTCGGAAGCCAAAACTCAAGTCAAAAACGAGTACGAAAATCGTCTTTCGGAATTACTGAATGAGGTCAATGCCAAATCGCAGAGAATCACCGAAATGAGCAAACGAGAGGCGGAGCTGATGCGCCAACAGCGCGAGCTCAACGAAGCCAAAGCAAGTATCCGGACGGAAATAGAGAAGGGGATAGCCCTCGAACGGACGCAATTGCAGGCGCAGGCCGCCGAAAAAGCTGAACAGCAGGCTAAATTGTCATTGCAGGAAAAAGACCTGTTGATTGACCAACTCAACAAACAAATGGCTGACATGCAGCGCAAAATGCAGCAAGGCTCCATGCAGGTACAGGGCGAAGCGCAGGAGTTGGCGCTCGAAACCCTTTTACGACAGGCCCACGCTTCTGACCTGTTTGAAGAAATCAAAAAGGGAGAACTTGGGGCCGATTTGGCGCATACCGTCCGTAATCCGTTTGGAAAGCTTTGCGGGCAGATCCTGTACGAAAGTAAACGTACGCAGCATTTCAGTGAAGAGTGGATCACCAAACTCAAACACGACATGCAGCTCCGCAAGGCCGACATCGGGGTGATTGTGACGCAGGCATTGCCCAAGGGCGTGACCCAATTTGAACTGCGGGAAGGCAACATTTACATTTGCTCCCTGGCGCAGGTACGCGCCCTGTCGTTTGCGCTGAGGGCCTCACTCATCAAGGTGGAGGATGTTCGGGTAGTGCAGGTCAATTATGCCGACAAAAGCCGTCTGCTCTACGATTACCTGACGAGTACGGAGTTTGCGGGGCATTTGCAGGCGTTTCATGCCACGTTCCATAAAATGCAGACCGATCTGGTGCGCGACAAAAAGGCTGCACTGCGCGGCTTTAAACAGCGCGAAAAACAGCTTGAACTCCTGACCGATAACTTTGAGCGGATCGTGGGCAGCCTCAACGGTATCTCGGGCCGGGCCTTGGTGGAATTTGATGATTTTGAAGTAGTGGACGAAGAACCTGCCCTTTTAGAATAACCAACGCCTATCTTTGTATCCCCAACCCGCTGCGGTTTTAGCGGTGGGTTGGCTTTCCGTTATTCTTAAATCCTTAGTGTATGAATTGGAGTCAGATAGAGTATAAACCTGTAAAATTAGGTGATACAGCAACTTTTATTAATGGATACCCTTTTAAGCCAACAGATTGGTCTGGAGAAGGTTTGCCAATTATTAGGATTCAAAATCTTACAGGAAATGCCTACGAAAGCAATTTCTTTTCAGGAAAGATAGCCGATAAATATTTTGTTCAGGATGGCGATATTCTAATCTCATGGTCTGCAAGTTTAGGCATTTATGAGTGGTACGGTGGTAAAGCTTGGTTAAATCAGCATATTTTTAAAGTTGTTTTCGATAAAACGGAGATAGACAAGATTTTCTTCAAATTTCTAATCTTAGAAAAATTAGAAGAGATGAAGTCTATGGTTCATGGGGCAACAATGAAACATATTACAAAAGGGAAATTTGACAACTTAGATGTAAAAATCCCCTCCCTCGAAGTACAGCAACAAATAGCCGCTCTGCTCGACCGCGCCGATACCCTGCGCCAACTCGACCGCCAACTCCTCACACACTACGATACGCTGATTCAGTCGGTGTTTTTGGAGATGTTTGGGGATCCTGTGAAAAATGAGAAGGGTTGGGAGGTCAAGAAGTTGGGAGAACTTTGCAATAAAATCACCGATGGTACACATAAAACCCCTAATTATCAACCAGAAGGAGTGAAATTTATTTCGGCAAAAAATATAAAAAGAGGAACTATTGACTGGAGTGATTTGAAGTTTATCACCAAAGAAGAACATTATCAGTTATTTAAAAGATGTAATCCTGAATATGGAGATATTGTTATAACCAAAAGTGGTTCGATAGGTATGGCGGCAATCGTAAAAGAGAATTTTGAATTCTCTTTATTTGAAAGTTTGGCTCTTTTAAAGCTAAATAATCAACTTATTAATATCTTTTTTAGAGAGTTAATTAATTCTAATAATTTAGTAGATCAATTTGTTAAAGGAGTTGGAATAAAGCATTTACACTTAACTGATATTAGAAATCTTAATATCCCCGTCCCCCCTCTCGCCCTCCAGCAGCGTTTTGCGGCGATTGTCGAAAAGATAGAAGCGCAAAAAGCCACGGCGGCCGCGCAGGCCGAGGCGAGTGAGGCGCTGTTTCAGAGTTTGTTGCAAAAAGCGTTTGGATCGAAATAAAAAGACACAAAAGTCGGTTTTTGACTTAAAGTATAACTATATGCACTATATTTGTGCATATAGTTAATATATATGATACAAAGAAGCTTATTCGGTGAGTTGGAGGCCCATCTGGCCAAACCACAGGCCACGGTCATTACGGGCATGAGAAGGGTGGGAAAAACGACCGCCCTGAGATTTTTACTGGCTAAAACAGTACATGCCAACAAGCTGTATTTAGACTTTGAAAAAATAGAAAACCGTATTTTGTTTAGCCAAAACAGCTATCAAGCCATCGAAGCAGGCTTGGAGGCGTTGGGTTTGGACCTCCATCAACCCGCAGTACTGGCCCTAGATGAAATTCAGTTGGTGCCCAACTCGCCGAGCGTCATTAAGTACCTTTACGATACCTACGCCATCAAGTTTATTCTGACGGGTTCGAGTTCTTATTACCTTAAAAACCACTTTACGGAAAGCCTGGCCGGGCGCAAACGTATTTTTGAGATGTTCCCGCTTGGTTTTGATGAGTTTTTACAATTTCGGGGTTTTGCCCGTTCGCAGTTTGAGCATACCGCCCAACAACCCTTTTCAGAGCCCATTTATCAAATTTTCCGACAGGAATACGAAACCTTTTTGAGGTTTGGGGGCTTTCCCGAAGTCGTATTGGCCGAAACCGCCGATGACAAAACCGCTTTTCTCAAAGACATCATCAATGCGTATATCGAACTCGACATCAAACTATTGTCTGATTTTCGGGTCAGCAACGACCTGTACAAACTTTGTCAGTTGCTGGCCTCGCGCACGGGCAGCCGCTTGGATGTCAGCAAATTGAGCAGTATTTCGGGCATTAATCGCAACAAACTGACCGAATACATGTCCTTATTTGAGTACACCTATTTTATTCACCTGATTCCGTCCTTTACCAAAAACAAAGACAAGGAAATTGCCGCCCAACGCAAGGTATATATTGCCGATACGGGTATGTTACAAATACTGGCCCAAGTAAGCAGCGGGCAGGTGTTTGAAAATGCCGTAGCCTTACAGTTACTGCGGCTGGGCGAGGTGGCGTATTACCAAAAGAAATCAGGACAGGAAATAGATTTTATTCTGAACAAAGATACGGCCATTGAAGTCAAAGAAACCCCTTCTTATCCCGACCTCAAAACGTTGAACTACCGTTCCGACGATCTCGAACTGCCCCATAGCCGCCTGGTGGGTCGGCATTTCACCAATTCCGATTTTCAGGATTGGTATTGGGGAGGCGGTATTTTTTGATATACTTTTTTACAACTTTTAATACAACGCTATGCTCACAGGCGAAAAACGCAGCCAAATAGACCGCATCTGGAACGCTTTCTGGACGGGCGGAATTTCAAATCCGCTCACGGTCATCGAACAGGTCACCTATTTGCTTTTTATCAAGCGATTGGACGACCAACACACCGCCCGCGAGAAGAAATCAGTGCTTCTGCAAAAACCCATCGAAAACCCTATTTATTCCGATGAACAGCAACACCTGCGCTGGAGCCGCTTTAAAGACCGCGAAGCCGAAGACATGTACCGCCTGTTTACCCAACAAGACGGTGTATTTGACTTCATGAAAACACTGGGTGGCGAAGCAGGCAATTACGTTCAGTTCATGAAAGGAGCCACATTTATGATTCCAACACCGCGCCTGTTGGCGCAGGTAGTGGATATGATCAACAACCTCCAAATGGACGACCGCGACACCAAAGGCGATGTCTATGAGTATTTGTTGTCAAAAATTGCCACGGCGGGCCAAAACGGGCAGTTTCGCACGCCGCGCCACCTCATCAAAATGATGGTGGACATTATGCAGCCCCAACCTGACGACACTATTTGGGACCCGTCGGCGGGGAGTTTTGGTTTTTTGGTTGCCTCGGCAGAATACGTCCAAAAAGCCTATGAAGACCGTTTTACAGAAGCCGACTTCAGAGCGCATTTCAACGAACAGATGTTTGTGGGAACGGAGTTTGATGCAACCATGATCCGCATCGGAGCCATGAACATGATGCTCCACGGCATCGAAAACCCGCAGTTAATTTTTAAGGATTCTCTCTCAGAAGCCAATGCCGATTTTGCTGAAAAAGCCTCGTTGGTTCTGGCCAATCCGCCCTTCAAAGGTAGCCTCGACCACGACGCCGTAGAGCGCACGCTGTTGAGTATGGTCAATACCAAGAAAACCGAACTCCTGTTTTTGGCACTCATTCTGCGCGGTCTCAAAATCGGCGGCCGCGCGGCCGTGATCGTACCCGACGGTGTATTGTTCGGCTCCTCCAACGCTCACGTTGAGATTCGTAAACAGCTCATAGATAGGCACCAATTACAAGGGGTAATCTCGATGCCTTCTGGGGTATTTAAACCCTACGCGGGCGTAAGTACGGCTGTATTGATTTTCACCAAAACCAATTCGGGCGGCACCGATCATGTTTGGTTTTATGACATGAAAGCCGACGGTTACAGCCTCGACGATAAGCGACAGGAAATGGCGCTCAATGACATCCCCGACATCATCAGCCGTTGGCACAACCGCGCCAGCGAAATCGCCCGAAGCCGTACCGATACCTCATTTTTGGTACCCGTAGCTGAAATCCGTTCCAATAACTACGACCTGAGCATTAATCGCTACAAAGAAGTAGTCTATGAAGAAAAAACGTACGACGCGCCTGAGATTATTATTGAGCATATAAAGTCATTGGATAAAAAACGCAAGGAAGCCTTGGAAGAGTTGGAAAAAATGTTGGCGGAAGACTAAAAGAAGGCTATCTTGAAAGCTTAAACAGTAAGTACAGCTCCATGAATTTCGAAATCCTGATCAGTCAAATTACCCAAACTCATCTTACACTGAGTAATCAGGCGGCGCGGCAGGTAAATGAGTTGCAAACCATTCGTAATTGGCTCATTGGTTGCTATATCGTTGAGTTCGAACAAAACGGAGAAGACAGAGCCGCTTACGGCACTCAACTGCTCATTAAGATTGCGGACCGGATGAAGCAAAAAAGTCATCGCGGGTTTTCAGACCGTAATCTCCGGCAATTTCGACAATTCTATCTAGCCTATCCTCAAATTTGGCAGACAGTGTCTGCCAAATTCCAAATGATTGATATACATAACATTAGCTTACCGCCCCCCCCTGTCGATGAGCTAATGCTTCCCGTTGATACCCTTATCAACACCCTGTCATTTTCGCACTTTATTGAGCTGCTTCGTTTAGATTCAGACGTAAAGCGACGTTTTTATGAAGCGGCATCGGTAAAAAATGCGTGGAAGGTTCGTGAACTCGAACGGGCCATTGATACACTGCTTTTTGAACGCACCGGACTTTCGACCGATAAACAGGGAGTCATTGCCAAAATAAAAGACAATCAGCCTCCCGGAACCGCCGACCTCATCAAAAACCCTTATGTGCTGGAGTTTTTGGGCTTGGAAGAGAAGCCCGAGTACAGCGAAAATGAGCTCGAGACGGCCATTATTGACCATTTACAGCACTTTTTGACGGAACTTGGAAGAGGCTTTTGTTTCGAAGCCCGTCAAAAACGCATCACCTTCGGCAATATCCACTACCGTATAGATCTGGTATTTTATCATCGGATACTGAAATGCCATGTATTGATTGATCTAAAAGTGGGCAAATTTGATCACGCTGATGCGGGGCAAATGAATGTATACTTGAACTATTACCGCAAAAATGAAATGACCGAAGGAGATAACCCACCAATCGGGCTTATCCTTTGCGCCGACCGCGATGAGTCGCTGGTCGAATACGCCACGGCGGGATTGGCCAATGAGGTGTTTGTCTCCAAATACATGGTACAGTTGCCTGATAAAGAAACACTTCTTCAATTCATTAAAGCTGAATTAGAATGAAATCCGACACCAATTTTTTCTTTCTGATCTCTCCGTGGGCTTCCATCGGTGAAAGTGCCCGCAAAGCTGAGCAATATGTCATCACCGACCCCACGGCATCGGCCATTTATGCCCGTCAGGCGCTGGAGAAGCTTCTTTTTTGGCAGTTTGACCACGACAGCAGCCTTACACCGCCGTTGAAAGAAAAAATTGGGTTGAACGATTTGTTGTTTGAGAACTCATTTCAGAAAACGTATTATCCTACGTTCGGCAAAGACCTGAACTATATTCGCAGAACTGGCAATAATGCCGCTCACGGTTCCTTTGAGATTTTACCCAATGAGTCCACCGCCTGTGTGAAGTACCTGTTTCGCTATGCATTGTTTATTGTACGTACTTTTTCTGAAAATCCGCCAGATAATTTAGCTGAGCTGCGTTTTGATGAAGCCTTAATTCCAACGCAGGGAGCCGGACTATTGACGGGAGAACTGGAAAAGCTGCGCAAAGAAAATGATTCTGTCAAAGGTGAATTGGAGCGCACGACGGCAACCTTGGCCCAAAAAGAAGAGCAACTGCTGTTGTTACAGCAACAATTGGATGCCTACCAATCCATAAAACTACAAAATGGTCCCGTATCTGCCCCTGAAGTACTGACCGAAGCTCAAACCCGACAATTATACATTGACGAATTGCTGAAAGAAGCTGGGTGGAATCCGCAGGACCCGCTGATGTTGGAGGTGTGGCTGGATACCATTGACGAAACCACCGAAAAACCAGCCAAACTTCGCGCCGATTATGTATTGTGGGGCAAAGACGGGAAGCCGTTGGCCGTCGTTGAAGCCAAACGTACCCAAATCGAAGCCGAACGGGGTCGCCGTCAGGCGTATTATTATGCCAATGCGCTTGAAAAAATGTACGGGCAACGACCCGTTATTTTTTATACCAACGGTTTTGAAACCTTTATCTGGGATGATGCTTACTATACCCCACGAAGAATTTACGGATTTTATTCCCTCGAAGAGCTTCAAACCCTGATCATTCGTCGTCATCAACGAGAATCCCTTACAAAACAAAAAGTAAACATTGACATTGCAGGACGCGTATATCAGCAACGCGCCATACGCCGCGTGTGTGAGCGACTCGAAGACGAAAAGCAACGCCGAGCGCTGTTGGTCATGGCCACCGGAACGGGTAAAACCCGGGTATCAGCCGCCATTGTAGAACTTTTGGCCAAGGCGCAATGGATAAAACGAGTGCTGTTTTTGGCAGACCGTAATGCTCTAGTAAATCAGGCAAAAAAAGCGTTTAAAATCCATTTGCCCCATATTCCGGCTATTGACCTAACCAAAGAAACGGATGACGGCAGCGCACGGGTCGTTTTTTCGACCTATCCAACGATGATGAACCGCATTGACGGTGATTTCAGGGACAAAAAACGTTACTATGGCGTGGGGCATTTTGACCTTATCATCATAGATGAGGCTCACCGTTCTGTGTATGATCGGTACGGAGCATTGTTTGATTATTTCGACGGTTATTATTTAGGCTTAACCGCTACCCCCAAAAGTGAAACCGACCGTGACACCTATGAGCTTTTTCACTGCCTGTCCAATGAACCTACTGACGCCTATGAATATACACCTGCGGTGGAAGAAGGACATTTGGTCAAGGCGCTCAAAATTGAGCTTCCGCTGAAGTTTCCGCAATCAGGCATTCGATACGCTGATTTGACCGATGACGAAAAAGAAGACTACGAGCGTAAGTTTTATAATCCCGAAACAGGACAAATTCCTCCCAAAATCAACCCAGGAGCTATTAACCAATGGCTTTTTAATGAAAATACGGTCGATATTGTGCTGCAAACCCTGATGAGTATTGGCCATAAAGTGGAGGGAAACGAAAAAATCGGTAAAACCATCATCTTTGCTCGTAATCACGAACATGCTGATTTTATCAAAAAGCGATTTCGGGCATCCTACCCACAATACCAGGATACTTTTGCCGAGATCATAGATAACTACGCACCGGATGCGGAAAGACTTATCGACCTTTTTAAGGAGCCGACGGAATTTCCTCAAATTGCTATTTCAGTCGACATGTTGGATACAGGCATAGACATTCCAGAAGTGGTCAATCTGGTATTTTTCAAACCCGTTTTTTCATCCTCCAAGTTTTGGCAAATGCTGGGGCGAGGCACACGTCTGTGCAAAGATCTCTATGGGCCTGATAATGATAAACAGGATTTTTACGTATTTGATGTATGTCAGGTCTTTGCTTTCTTTGGCCATACTCCCGAAGGCATCAAGCCCTCACGGGCCATTTCATTGAGCGAACGACTATTTAATGCCCGTACGGAATTAGCGCTTATTCTGGAAAACTGGGATGATTATCAACCCGATACTGAAACTTGGGTGTTGCGCGGGCAAACGGTTTCGATTCTTCATCAACAGGTAGCGGCACTGGACAAAAATCGGTTTGAAGTCCACCGTGCGCTGCGTTATGTAGAAGACTATCGTCAGGAAAAAGCTTGGCACTCCCTGACAAACGACAAGGTAAAAACCCTTCAGGAACACGTGTCTCCACTGATTCAGGATTTGGAATCGGATGAGATGGCAAAGAGATTTGATGTTTTGGTGCTAAATCTTCAACTGGCCGTCCTTCGCTCCGAACGTAGTCAACAAAACTATATTCAAAAGGTAATGGAAACGGGTCGGCTACTGCTCAAAAACAGTCATTTACCGAGTATAGCGCCCAAAAAGCCACTTCTCCAGGCCATGATACAGACTGAATTTTGGAGCGGGGTTTCAATGCCACAGTTAGAAAAAATAAGGGTTGAGCTGAGAGGTTTGACGAACCTTATTGAGAAAAAATCACGCGGGACGGTTTACACTAACTTTGAAGATCAGCTTACCGACGTTATCAAGGTTGAAGAATTTGCAGGTTCTTACTCCAATCTCAGTAACCACTATACCAAACTTCGCAAAATCATTCTGGAGCATCGCGATCATCTGACCATCCGAAAACTGCACCTCAACCAGCAAATAACACAGGAAGAACTCAATGAATTGGACAAAATGCTTTTTGCAGAATCAGGTATTGATACCTATGAAATCTACCAAAAAGCAATCGGTGACCGGCCATTGGGCATTTTTATTCGTTCCATTGTAGGATTGGATAATAAAGCTGCCAATAAAGCTTTTGAGCAGTTTCTGACAAATGGGCCCCTCTCATCCCTGCAAATGGCTTTCTTAAATGATCTCATTACGCTTTTTACCAAACAAGGCATTATTGAACCCGATCGTTTATTTGAGCAACCTTTTAACAAATACCATGACCAAGGTGTCGCGGGCGTATTTTCAAAAGAGGCCGATAAAGTACTGTCAATGGTAAAAGAAACAAATCAGAGAGCACTGGCGTAGGTCTGAGGAATTTTTCTCAAATTTTCAAAAGCTTGACACTGCAAAATCACAAGAAATGAATATGACCAAAGAAGAAATAAAGGAACTCGTTAGCATTATGCGTCGAGAATCTCCCGAGGAAGTCAATCAGATACTACATGAGATTGACCATACAAGGGAGTCAAAAAAGAGAGATTTATTGGAGAAGAAAGTCATAGATGTGCTGCTTGAGATGGGAGAAAGTATTGCCGAGAAATACAGACTGAATAATACGGTCAAAATGAGAGCTCTGAGGGCTGAATTGGAGCAGGCTCAAAAACTGGATTTGTCCGAAATGGCGGTCATTGAAACGGCTTTACACGAATCAAATAAAGTAATTCAAAATCAGTCTTTGCGAAAGCTGTACAGTGTATGTCAGGAAATGTATGTTGATTTTTTTGATCAGCTGGAAATGTATCTGGACTTACTGGGAGAGCCATTAGAAGATGAATCTGCCCATCCTTTACAGCCTTATACCCTGCAATTGTTACCCACTGAGAAAGAAAGATTGATTGACTCGGTTGAGTACCTTGAAAATTTGGCGCGGAGAGGGGAAAAGTTAGGGAAGAAATTGCAGCAATTTATCATTACAAAAGCGCCCGGAGCCATCGAATATCATTATGAGTTACTGCATGTAAATTCACTGATTGAGTTGAAAAAAACAATAATTGACCAGTTAAACAAAACCCAATCAATTCAGGTAACTAATAATAGTCTTGAAAAGATTGAGTGGCAGGGCACACAAAAAGAATTGGCTGAATTGTTCATAGAATTGAAGCGAAAAGAATGGCTAAAAGAGATACCCACTAAATTAATTCAAGCCTATTTTGACGAAACAAAAAGTATATCACAATATTTGGAGCCATGCACTGAACCTGGAACGTATGAGAATACATATGGGAAATTATACGGAATTAAATATAAACCTATGTTTGACGGAATAAAGAAGAACAAAAAAAGCACCTGATAATCAGACGTTAACAAGTATCAAGTCATACGACGTATAGGTTGTCGTACCCCTTGATACTTGTTAAATGCAGAATTTTGTCATGCCAAAATCAAAACAAAAAAGCATGACAAAGACAAGCATTGCAACCTTCTTTAAACATGAGTTCATAGAACTTACGAAAGGTAAAACGAGGACGTTACTTGCCCCCCAATTCGCCCTCCAAAGTCAACTCCACCTCACTCCAGAATGCCGTCACCCGTGGGCCACTGCCTTGTATTCGATTGGTGTCGCGGGCTTCATGACGGCGATTTATCGTCATGCGCACCATGATGATCACAGGCAGAATTGTCCCGGTTATTTTTTGAATGTTGACTTAGGCGTTTGTTCATCCTCAAACCAGTTAGGTCAATGAATCAGGATGCAACGACTTTGTCGGCAGGGCAGATAAGCCCTACCGATCTGGAAGCTGAATTGAATTCATTTCAGCGACCCAAACTGACCGATGCCGTGGCTATTCCTGATTCGGTGTATGAAAAACTGCCACCTTATTTGGCAAGCGCCTGCAACATCTTTCAAAATAGGACCGAAAGAGATGTATTTCTCATCGCCACTTTAGGGGTCATCAGCGGGTGTCTGCCTAACGTTTATGGTATTTATGACAACTCCAAAGTGGGTGCAAATTTGTATCTGTTTATCTCCGCCCCGCCCGCAGCGGGCAAAGGCCCGATGAAGTGGGCCAAACAACTGGCC
>JAIXPV010000465.1 GCA_027486105.1 Runella sp.
ATAATTCCCCCACGCACCGAAAACTGCCCCGCTTCGTACACAAAATCCGTAATCTCAAAGTCATAGCCCAATAAGAATTCTCGCAAAAACTGCGCATCCAACCGCTCGCCCACTTTTACCGAAAACGTATTGGACAACAACGAACGTTTGTTGATTACTTTTTCAAACAATGCTTCTGGATAGGTCACAATCACCAATTCCTGCGGCGCGGTCACGTTGAGCTTGTTCAGAATTTCAGCCCGCATCAAAACGTTCGCATTCTCAATTTCTTCATAGTGATACGGCCGTTTGTAAGAAGTTGGATAGTACAACACTTCTCGTCCCAACAGATTTTGCAGGTCATTTTGAAAGTAGGAGGCTTCTTCGCGGTCACTGGCCACCAATAGGCATAGTCTTGGAAGGTGTTGGTAAACCACCGCTGGCAACACCGCATCCAAACTACCCGCCAAACCTTTGACCTGAACATGGGGCTGTTTACCAGCAATCTGACTGATAATCATCTGGACGAGGGCATCGTCCGAATATAATTTAAGAAAGTCTTGAGTTGAAAGCATTTATGTACTGTAGCACGAAGGGTTGAGCCGCGCGATTAATTGTTATGAGACAACTTTATATTAGCAATTATCAATTAGTTGATGCACTTTTTTTGCAAAAGATGCTTGTAGTTTTCATTTTATAAACAAATACCATCAAACAACAAAAGGCCGACGAGTGGTTTTCTCTCATCGGCTTCTTAGTTACAACAAATGTAAAACAAAAAAGATTTAAAAAAATTAGAAAGCAAATCGTAGCCCCCCCATCACATTGAGAACGCCTACGTGCTGCTCAATATCAACAAGCTGGTTTACAGTTGGAAAACCCTCAGTAGTGATTTGATTACTTACATTTCTAAAAGTAGTGCTGATTAAAGTAGCATCGGTATTTACTACCATTGAAAGGCCGCCAATGAGGCCAATATTTAGCGTTGCTCCCGCTCCGTAGGCCCAATCTGCGGCATTCTGCGTTTGGGTACTAACCGTAATATCAAATCTTTGGTAAGAACCGGTCGTTACAAACATTGGACTGTTGACAACGGCATAGCCCACCAGCAAACGTCCTTCTAGGCCCAGTCGTCGCCCGCCCAATCGCAGGGAAGGGCCAATCATGGCACTTGTGGCATTCCACCCTTCGGTTGATTGAACAACGGGGTTTTCTACCCCATAGTTAGTAGAAGCAATCAATTTAATTCCTTCCTCGCGGGTTCGGTTTTGATTGTATGAAAAACGGGTCGCTAACCCCAATCGGCGAGTAGGATAATACGCCAACACCAACTGAGCACCAATGCCATCGTCGGCCAGCTCGCCTCCTCTTGTTCTACCAAATACTTTAGTAGCTAACTCTCTAACAGAAAGGCTCTTGCCCCCCGCAATATTTATCGAGAATCGGTCGTAGTCCTGCGCATGGGCAGCCCCAACCACCAACCCTGAAATAACCATCACTAATCCCCAAAAACGAATCATATTTGATGTAAAATTTTGTAATTCAACGATCACATTTTGCGTTAATTGTGCCACTACCCACTTAAAACGACTTTTTCTTTTGACGAAAGTACTTAAGAAAAGCCACTTTTCATTTCCCACAAGTGGCTTTTCTTAAAATTAAAGTACGATTAAAATTTAACGCTTTTGGGTTTTTAAAGTTCACTTTTTCATGAGTTACTACGATCTCATCCGCGCCTTTCACCAAATTTTCGCCTTGTTTGAGAACTTTCAGGCACCACCTCATGAAGAGGCAGTGCCTACATACATCATTTCAAGTTTGTCTCCGCAAAAAAACGCATAGCTTGGCACATAAAATGCGCAAAATCGGTGTTTGGCTTATTATCAATCATTGTAAATCGCTCATCATTTACGTACAGTTCCCCCAGTCCACAGTATGCGTCAGCCTGCAAATCTACGTTTCCAGCAGTTCCCCAAAATTCGCGAATATTGGCATAATGCCGGGCTATTTGCCGTTGGACATTAGCACTTTTTGGGTCTTCTTTCATCAACGAAAGCAGTTTTTGAACTATGTCCTGCTGCTCAACTTTTAAGACTTCAAACCCTTTTTTTCCCACCGCCCGCAAATGATTTTCGGAGTGTTTCACCTGCTCTTCACCATATGCTGCTATGGCTTCGTTTCGATACACTTCCGCTTTTTCTTTTGGGAAGCCCTCGTACAACTCTTCGTGTGTCAACATGATTTCACCTTTTAGTTTTAACATAGTTTTATCAATCGTCAACAAAAGATTGGTGATGCTGTCTTTCCTGGCCTGTAATGCTGTTTTGTGCTCTTCAAGTGCTTGAAGCAAGTCAAAATCAGGTTTTTTAAGCAGGTTTTTTATAGCTTCCAACGAAAAATCAAGTTCCTTGTAGAAGAGAATTTGCTGCAAACGCAGTAGCTCTTTTTCACCATACATTCGATACCCAGCCTCGGTACGAACTGAAGGTTTAAGCAAGCCTTTTTGGTCATACAGATGAAGTGTGCGCACACTTACCCCTGCCAGATCTGCCAATTGTTTGACCGTATAGTTTCTCATTTCAACGTCCTTTTTGTTGACGTTTCAAAAGTATGGTA
>JAIXPV010000195.1 GCA_027486105.1 Runella sp.
ATTTTGGTAGTAATGTTTAGTTTCATGAAGTGTTGGGTTATAGATACGTTAGGTTAAAATTTTCCAAGAATTTAGTGACTGGTATTTTAAAAAGAATAATCATAAAGATTGGAGGCCTGCTCCCCGCACTTTATGATTCTGCCACAAATTAGGAAAAAAAAGAAAAAGAAGCGTGTCTCAGGATGAAAAACTGCCCTCAACTTGGCGAATCAAGAGACGTTTGGGTGATTTTAAACGCAGAAGAGGCTCGGTGCATCACCGAGCCTCTTGTAAAAATAAAATAAAAGAATTTTACAAAGCAATTGCGGGGGCTGTCATCATTTCACGGGCTGTACGAGCAATACCTTCTGGGTCGAAACCACATTCTCGGTGTAGTTCAAGTTGCTCGCCGTGCTCTACAATGCGGTCTGGAATACCAAGACGCTTTACTTGAGCCTTGTACCCGTTTTCGGCCATAAATTCGAGCACAGTGCTGCCCATTCCTCCAGGAAGACAGCCGTCTTCTACCGTGATAACTTTATCGAATTGTTGAAAAACTTCGTGTAACAGGGCCTCATCCAAGGGTTTTACAAAACGCAAATCGTAGTGGGCGGCGCTGATACCTTCCAGTTCTAGTATATCACATGACTTAACAGCATAGTTACCGATGTGGCCAATGGTCACAATAGCAACGTCTTCACCAGCGCGTACTTTGCGTCCTTTGCCGATTTCAATCTTCTCAAATGGTGTTTTCCATTGGGGCATGACGCCCTCGCCGCGTGGGTAGCGAATGGTAAATGCTTTTTTAGAGGCCTGCGTTTCGGTCAACTGGGCCGTGTACATCAAATTTCGTAACTCCTGTTCGTTCATAGGAGCCGAAATCACCATGTTAGGAATACAACGCATGTACGCAATGTCGTATGCACCGTGGTGGGTGGGGCCGTCGGCTCCTGCAAACCCTGCCCGGTCTAGGCAGAAAATAACGGGCAATTCCTGAATACAAACATCATGAACCACTTGGTCGTAGGCCCGCTGCATGAAAGTACTGTAGATATTACAATAGACTACCGAGCCCTGCGTGGCCATCCCCGCCGAGAAAGTAACGGCGTGTTGTTCGGCAATGCCCACGTCAAAAGCCCGGTCGGGCATGGCTTTCATCATGATATTGAGCGATGAGCCAGAAGGCATGGCTGGTGTTACGCCCACAATTTTTTCGTTTTGTTCGGCCAGCTCCACCAGCGTATGTCCGAACACATCTTGATATTTGGGTGGTTGAGGTTGGTCGTATACTTTCTTAAAGATTTCGCCCGTAATCTTGTCAAATTTCCCTGGAGAGTGCCATTTTGTTTGGTCTTTTTCGGCAGGGGCAAACCCTTTTCCTTTGACTGTGACGCAGTGCAGCAGTTTGGGGCCTGGAATATTTTTTAAATCATTGAGAACGTGTACTAGATGGTCGACGTCGTGGCCGTCAATGGGGCCAAAATAGCGTAGATTGAGCGATTCAAACAGGTTACTTTGGCGGAGCAAGGTGGCCTTGAGGCCATCCTCTACTCGAGAAACAATCTCACGGGCATTTTTGCCGAATTGGCTCATTTTTCCGAGCAGATTCCAAACCTCCTCCTTCACCCGGTTGTAGGTATGTGAAGTGGTAATGTCGGTCAAATATTCTTTCAATGCCCCCACGTTGGGGTCGATGCTCATGCAATTATCGTTGAGAATAATGAGCAGGTTGGTATTGTTGAGCGCTCCTGCGTGGTTCATGGCTTCAAACGCCATTCCACCCGTCATGGCACCGTCGCCAATAACCGCAATAGACTGTTGATTTTGAGCACCGCCCAGCCGTGCGCCCACGGCCATGCCCAGCGCGGCAGAAATCGAGGTAGAGGAGTGCCCTACGCCAAAGGAGTCATACGGGCTTTCTTTGCGTTTGGGGAAGCCCGAAATGCCGCCGTAGAGGCGATTAGTATAAAAATTATCACGTCGTCCAGTGAGGATTTTGTGGCCATAGGCTTGGTGGCCCACATCCCATACCAACTGGTCTTCGGGCGTATTGAAAACGTAGTGTAATGCAACAGTAAGCTCCACGACTCCCAGACTTGAGCCAAAGTGTCCACCGTACACAGACACCAAATCAATGATGTACTGCCGGAGTTCTTGTGATACTTGAGGAAGTAGGGATGAGTCTAACTTACGCAGATCTTCGGGCGTATGGAGTTGCGAAAGTAATTTACCTGGAGTGATGAGCATTGTGTAACGGCTTGAAACAAACGTAGTACTATAACCAGTGTACTGATAAAAGTGTTTGGCAAAAGTACAAAAAAGAAAGGCAACTTATCAAAAGTTTGAACATCCCTTCCCCAGACTCATCACTGTTGGCTTGCTTTGTAGAGTTTTTGTTTTTCTTCCCGGGTCAAACTTTCGTAACCCGACTTCGAAATTTTGTCCAAAATAGCGTCGATTTCGTCTTGATTTGGAATCAAAATGGCTGAATTTTCGCTGCTGGAAGTAAAGTGGCGCGCTGCAGAGGTAGTCGTAGCCCGGGCGCGTTGTGGAATAGTTACGTTGGGTTTGTTAGTAAACAACTTCCGAAAAAAATCATTAATGGCATAAATGGGCGTGCCCCAATCGTGGCCTTTTTTGAGGGATTTGATAAAACCAAAGCCCACCATTGCTCCCGCAATGTGTGCTACATTACCACCAGCGTTTGGCCCTACCAACTGGGCCATTGAAATGATAATACACAAAGCTGCAATGTATTTCAAACGAACGGGCCCAATCAAAAAGACAAAAAAAGTATGATCGGGTAGGAGGGTAGCTGCCCC
>JAIXPV010000467.1 GCA_027486105.1 Runella sp.
ATCAGCCGAGACCCGACTAAAATGAGTTTAAAGCGCAAACGCAAGAAAGCTGCTCGGGATGATGCCTATTTAATGACGCTACTGAGTCAACTTAACGTTTGATGCAATCACCCTACATTTGCGCCATTTATATGGCAAATTGCAGGTTTTCCTCGTAATGAGCTTGGGGGGTGCGATTGGAAGGAACCACATAGCCTATTCTGACTTTTGAAGGTGGCCAGGGTGGTATACCGCTACCATCCGTTCGAGCAGCTGCAGCTACCCTGTTTGTTTTCTCATAAGTAGCTTGATAATCGAGGTTGGGGCTATTTAGAAGCGGGGTTTGGGCATTTAATACAATACCAGTACTCAAGCAGTAAAAAGTTAAGACCCATAAACGTATTGTCATCTTCTTCATGGACATCATTAGTTCAGCACGCATTTATCAAAGAAAATTTACTTGGTTGCCCCAAGTATTTATTATTGAAACAGTTTAAACCTTCGGCCTTTTGCCAAATTTTAAACTATTTTAATTACCAAGGGCTCTTAAATAGCTTAAAGTAAACAACGTTTTCGTTTAAGCTTTTCTTTACGCTCTTGGTGCAGATACTTTGTGTTATTTGCGGTTTAAAAAAAGTTTAAACAGGCTGTTTTATGACAATAGAGGCGTCTATAAAAATATAAAAAGTGGAATAAAGCGGTCTTCTTTTTATATAAAGTTAGATTCCAATATTAGGAATATTCTGTATGAACAAATATGATTTAAAACATCCTTTTGAGTGATTTTTTACCAAAATGGTCAAATTGATTTAAAAACAGAGTAGGAATTGTAAACACAGAGTGAAGCTCCCATACCTTACTATATGGTGTATACGACAACAAAATTCCCAAAATACGGCAGGCAGTAGTAATGTATTTAATTTCTTTCGGATAGTGGTCCGCTGCCCGGGTTAAGCACCTTGAATTTTCTGCTGATGTTATGAAGAGAATTAACAGTCGTAACGGGCTTTGTTGTATGAATATTTAGAAATACCTGAATATCAGCTACTTGTAAAGTAGATATAATTTTACAACTAATTGATTTACAGCATACTATTGCAATTTATGCAACAAAGCCGTCGTAACGCAGAAATTTATCGGACCGCTGGGCGCTTGATTAATTTAATAGATTACGTATTAGACGTCAATCGTATTCTTGATTTTCATACCTTGGAATTGCGTAGAAAATTTCAAGGTTAAATCAGTTCGGTTTAACGTGAAAATACGCTTC
Organism: Runella sp.; assembly: GCA_027486105.1. GTDB lineage: Bacteria > Bacteroidota > Bacteroidia > Cytophagales > Spirosomataceae > Runella. The sequence goes on from JAIXPV010000467.1 coordinate 1,250, forward strand.
AACCGCCCGGCTGTCTTTCCAATTGATGCGGGTGTTTAGTAGGTTGGTGGCTAATGTATTGGTAGGAGCAATCAAAATAACTTTCACATCCACCCAGTAGTTCAGCAGTGACTGGTTGCCATTCCGCGGGCTGGTCAGGAGGGCCCGAATACGGACCTTATCGGCCAGGGTTTGCGTCGTGGATTCGATAACGCTGACGGGCTCGGTCGGGTCAATACCGAGTATAATATAACGAACCGAACTCAGCGTCCAGCTATTGATTTCATCGCGCAGATAAACCAGCACTACGCCCTGGTCAGCGATTTCGGCGTACTTCTCAGGCGTTAGCGACAGATACCCAGTGGTCGTGTAGGCCTTTGTTAGACTGTTGTATTCGGGAGCACAGCAAACGCTAAAGCGTTGATTTTTATAGACATAGCTCCAAGCGTTGACAGTGCCAGGTTCACCCTTGGGGCCCTGTGTACCTGGGTCACCTTTGGGACCTTGTGCTCCGTCTTGCCCTTTAGGGCCTTGTGGGCCAGGCGTCTGATCCGTCTGACAGGCGGCCAAACTCAGCAACAGGCCGAACAGAATAATTGATATGGGGAAAATACCCTTAAAAAAGGTTGTCATTTTTACAAAATTTAGTCGGTTGATTTAAGGAAAATGAATTAGTTGATGCAAAATTGGGCCGATAGCTGCCTGCGATAAAGATACCGCTGCCTGAATTGCCTGATTCGCTGCATCAACTGTTAAAAAAGTATGGTAAGCCGTGCCTGGCGTACCGCTCATTTTCAGCTCATTAGCCTTTGATACCTGATAATGATATACCTCCTCCTGACCAAGCGCCGGAAGTACAGGCTGCGCTAGTCTATCTCAACTTTCGATCAAGATGAGTTGAAGGTGTTGGCGAATATCACCTATAAATGTTCTTGGATACTAAGGGGCGCATCCCATAACGACCATAGGCGGCCCTTCACCGTCAATCGTGTAACGTAATAGAAAACGATGGCTGGAAACGGTTCTTTAATGAGTCATGATAGGGATAATCTAAGCGAGCACTCAAAATAAATCAAGATGCTTTATAGATAAACTTCGTGTTAGTAGCTTATCGGAAATGGCCTTGCTTTCCGTGTTAACCACGATAGGGTCAGAGCAATGATGAAGAAAAGGGTCTCCATGATCAGCCATTGCCGACCAAACGCTCCCAGAGGTCCTTCCACAAACAACGTTATGATCCGTGAGAGCGCGTAAAACCCCCACAGTAAACTTAGAAAGAACAGCCCTTTCTGTACATCCTGCACCATTAGGTAAAGCAAGCTAATGAATAAAGTGAGCCCTACACCACCGTAAACGCCCCGAATAGAGCTGAAGGCATCGGTGTTGGTGAGTTTTACCTGAACCAGGCTCATCACCGATTGTGGATTGGAAAAAGCCATAAGGCTAACGGACAATAGGGCTAGTGCTGATAAAAGAATAAATGCCTGAGCAATTCGTTTAAAAATCGTTTGTGTTTTCATGGTCTTAGTGAATGATTATGACGCAAATTTAAAGGTCCTTTTTCCACCAAATGTTGGTATTTGCCAAGATTTTAGGGTTTATTGGTGATGTTTTACATTATCAATAAACGAGTTTTCGTAAAGATTGGAAGAGATAAGTTAGCTCTCTTATTGAGAGATAGCAGTTTATGGATTTGAAGAAAAAACACGTTTGGTAAAGACCACTAGAGCACATCACCGATTTAATTCATCATTTTGGTCGGGTTGTTGTGTATTGCTGCTGGGAGTATACTACTTGCTGAATTACCACTCTATTTTTATCTGCACGACTAAACAGGGCGGTAAATTCAGGAAGCTGTCTGATGGGGGATTCTAAATTATAACCCCTGCGTCTACATGTCAGTTGCGACTATCTTACCCCTGGGCAAGCCTCTCGAATGAAGGGTGAATTAGCTAAAAAATAGTATTCATCAAAAACACGTAAAATGAAAAAAGTATAACTTAAAGATAAGTAAATTTTAATTAAAAATCATCCTAAATCTGTCAAGCTATTTGAGGGTGATACAACCCAACGGCAGCAAGGGCGCTAATAAAAAAACGGATAGCACTTTTTAAATGCTATCCGTTGTGAATGGGCGGCAAGGTTACTTTTTGGGTTTTATTTCCTCTACCATCTTTGCCGTTACGAGTTTCTTGTTGGAGGTATTGCCCCATGAATTTTGAATGTAATTCATCACATCGGCGATTTCTTCATTGTCTAACCCCGGATTGGGCATCATCCCTTCGTAGTTAACACCGTTGACCGTGATTTTTTCCGACAAACCGAACTTAATGGCAGCAATGGCCTTTTCGGGGGTTTTGACCAAATAATCGGCTTTGGCAAGCGGAGGAAAAGCCCCCGCCACGCCCTCTCCCGTGCCCATATGGCACGTAATACAGTTTTCGGCGTAAATCACTTTTCCCCGCTCCATGCTTTTGGCAAGTGCATCGTCTTGGTTGGGGAGCATGGCGGCACTAAGAAAGGTGCCTAAACCTAAAATGACTAACAATTTCATAGAAAATAGATAATAATAAATCAAAATGGGTTAATCATTTACAGAAACCCCAGACACAATTAACGTATAAAGATTAACGAATAACCTTTTAAAAATTATGCTTTAGGGCTGATTCTGACGATTTTGCCAGAGTTTTCAAGCACTACATAAATATTACCGTCGGGGCCTTGACGAACGTCACGTACACGTCCGAGTTTTTCGAACATGATTTCGCGGCTTACCACTTTGTTGCCCTTTATTACCAGGTGCTGCAAATAGGCAAATTTAAGTGAGCCAACAATCAGGTCGCCTTTCCACTCCTTGAATTTATCGCTCGTGATAAAGGTCATTCCACACGGAGCAATCGAAGGCTTCCAGTACGTGACGGGTTGTTCCATACCCACTTTGGCGGTGTCTTTGGAGATTATACTGTTGTCGTAGTCAATCCCGAACGTAATCACAGGCCAGCCGTAGTTTTTGCCCCGCTCTACGATATTTAGCTCATCACCTCCCTGCGGACCGTGCTCGTGCTCCCATATAACGCCCGTAGTGGGGTGAATCGTCATTCCTTGGGGATTGCGGTGGCCGTAGGTCCAGATTTCAGGACGCGCACCCGCGGTTTTTACGAATGGATTATCGGTAGGGATTTTTCCGTCTTCGTGCAGGCGAACCACCTTCCCTTGGTCTTTGCTCAAATTTTGTGAGTTTTCTTTTTGTCCGCGCTCACCGAGCGACAAAAACACGTATCCTTTTTTGTCAAATACAATTCGGCCACCAAAGTGTACATTGGCTTTTACGTTGGGGATGGCTTTAAACAGATACTGAATATCGGTCAAGGCATGGTCTTTTAGCTTGGCGCGTAGCAGGGCAGTATTTGCACCGCCGTCGTCGCCTTCTTCACCCGCCGCTTTGGGCGATGAATAACTGATATAAATCCAGCCGTTTGAAGCATAGTCGGGATGCAGCGCTACATCTAGCAAGCCGCCTTGTCCTTTGTAAAGAATTGGGGGCAATCCAGTAATTTCTTGTGGGTCCAAAACTCCGTTTTTCACCAGACGCAATTTCCCGACGCGCTCGGTTACCAGCAAATCGCCGTTGGGCAAAAAAGCGGTCGACCAAGGCATGGTTAAACCTCTGGCAACGGTATCGACTTTCAAGTTGGCTTCGGTTATTTTTTGTACAGCATTTGTACCCTCCGTAAGCCCGCTATTGCTCATCAACGCAACGGAAGCGGTTAGAATCAAGCCTGTCAACGCAACGGGAAGGCTCTTTTTGAGTAAGGTTTTGTGGTTCGTCATAAAATGAAAATGAATAAAAAAAAACGATAGGTTGAAATGTTAAAAATAGAATAGGGCCGTGGATTGTCCTTCCTCCTTAGTTATTGAACCAATTCCAGGTGGTTTAAATGCCCAGTGATAAAATTAATTTCTTCATTACTCAACTGTAGGTCCATGGAGGCGGCATTTTCGAGTGCTTGTTTGGCGTCACGCGCTCCAACCAATGCAATGGTGATGCCTGGTTGTTCAACGGTCCAACGCAGCACCAATTGACCAATTGTAGCCTTTTTATCATTGGCCAAGGGTTTGATTTTTTCCAGAAATGCATCTACCCGTTTGAGATTTTCATCTTTGTAAAAAAACAGCTTTGCCCGGTGGTCGTCGGCCGCAAATTGGTGACCGGGTTTCATTTTTCCAGTCAATAATCCACGTTCCAACGGGCTGTAAGCCAAGATGGCTTTTTTGTGCTCGATGCAATACGGAACCGTTTGTTTTTCGATGTCTCTTTTCACCATGCTGTAAGGCACTTGGTTGGAAGCAAGATTGATGTACCTTTCGGCTTCGCGCATTTGGTCGGCGTTATAGTTGCAGACACCCGCGTAGCGAACTTTGCCTTGCTCTATTAACCGCGAAACGGCCTCCATGGTTTCACCGATGGGCGTGGTGGTGTCTGGCCAGTGGATTTGATACAAGTCAATATAATCGGTACCGAGACGGCGTAGGCTGTCTTCGCATTCTTTGACAATGCTCTCTTTGCCCGCGTATCGGTAAATATCAATGGCTTGTCCGTCGTTTTTTTTGCTGTGCATGGCAAAATCTCCTTTCGCTAAGTCCCACCTCATCCCAAATTTTGTGAGGATTTGCACTTTGTCGCGCGGGATACCCTTAATGGCCTCGCCAACGATTTCTTCGCTGAGCCCTTGCCCATAAATCGGTGCAGTGTCGATAGAAGTGACGCCTACGTCATAAGACGCTCTTATGGCCTTTACGGCCTCATTGCGCTCGGTTCCGCCCCACATCCATCCGCCAGCGGCCCAAGCCCCAAAGGTAATTACAGATACCTCAAGGTCAGCTTGATTTGGTTTGCCTGAAATGCCAATTTTTCGATAATTCATAGTAATAAGTATTAACAACAATATATGTATATAGGTAGGCTACCGTTTTTATTTACTATTTTCGATAAAAATCAGTTCACAAATGAACGTTTAAATCTAACTTTGAACAATAGTTTAGGTAATATTCAATAACTCCTTTAAAAGTTAGTAATAGCGATGAGAAAGTTAAGCTCTACCAATTATTATAATCAAACGTTTTTGGAAGATAAATGC
>JAIXPV010000122.1 GCA_027486105.1 Runella sp.
CGCCATCAATAGAACCAAGTGGGACAGTTCCTTATACTTCGATTCAATCTTGTGGTATGTTTTTCCAAATTCACAGATTCGCAAATCACGCTGACGACGGTTGAGGTTATAAGCCAATGACTCCAATCCTGAAAATAGCATGGTTTGTCGCATCACCGAGAGGTCTTCGCTCAAAGGGTTGAGCATCACTACATCTTCCCCAAGCAAACTCGGCCGAACCGCGTCATTGTACATAGGTTTCGTCAACGAATTTGTCATCGTTTCGTTAAATCCATTGGCGGCTAGAAGGTTAGCAATTCGTAATTTCTGTTTGTCAGGGTCCACAATTGGGAAGCCTGATAGGAAATCGGTGGCTAAGTTTTCAGAAAGTTCAATGTTGTCGAATCCATAAATCCGCAGGATTTCCTCAATTACGTCGGCTTCACGCGTCACATCTACCCGATACGGGGCCACTGAAGCCAAAAAGCTTTCGGGGGTTTCGTCTTGGATTTCGATGTCGAGGCTGGTTAAAATCTGCTTAATCAAGGTGCGGTCTAGTACTTTGCCAATGAGTCTATCGACATTTTTGTACTTAACTTTCACATCATGATTAGGAATCGGATTGGGATAAATATCCACAATTTCCGACGATACTTGTCCGCCCGCTACCTCCTGAATCAACAGCGCCGCACGTTTGAGTGCATAGACGGGTATATTGGGGTCGGTTCCGCGCTCGAAGCGGAAAGAGGCGTCAGTTTTTAGGCCGTGAAAAGTACCCGTCTTGCGAATTGAAGCGGGAGAAAAATAAGCGGCTTCCAGAAAAATATCGGTCGTGTGCTCCGAAACACCCGACTTGGTACCGCCAAAAACGCCCCCGATACACATGGGCTCTTCGGCGTTACAAATCATCAAATCACGGTCTGACAGCTTGCGCTCTACGCCGTCAAGGGTCACAAACGGCGTACCAGCAGGCAGTGTTTTTACAATTACTTTGTTGCCGATGATTTTGGCCGCATCAAAAGCGTGCAACGGTTGGCCAAGTTCATGGCAAATATAGTTGGTAATATCTACCACGTTATTAATCGGCCGCACACCTACCGCCTGCAATTTTTCTTTCAACCAATCTGGTGATTCGGTCACGGTCAAGCCCGAGATTGTCACCCCAGCATAACGCGGGCATGCTTCGGAATTTTCGACACTTACTTCGATAGGCGAGGTTGTAGTTGAAACCGTAAAGTTTTCAACTGCGGGCATTTTGAGTTCTCGATTCAGCACCGCTTTCAGGTCGCGGGCCACGCCGAGGTGAGAGGCCGCATCGGCGCGGTTGGGCGTAAGCCCGATTTCAATGACGTAATCAGGCAATAAACCGAAGTACTCCGCCGCCGCCGTGCCATTGGGTAAATTAGTATCCAATACCATGATGCCCGCGTGTGATGTACCCAAGCCGATTTCGTCTTCGGCACAAATCATTCCTTCGGAAGGGTGGCCATACACTTTGCGCTTCGCAATGGTAAAAGGCTCCCCGCCAGTTGGATGAATCGTGGCTCCCACGGTTGCCACGACTACTTTCTGCCCAGCAGCTACGTTGGCTGCCCCACACACGATGTGGGATGGCACGTCCGCGCCAATATCAACCGTAGTAAGGTGCAATATTTTTTCTTTAACGGTAAAAGGTTCGCACGTGAGTACCTCTCCAATCACGATGCCTTCCAATCCTCCTTCTACACGTTGGACGGGGTCAATGCCTTCCACTTCGAGACCCGTAGCGGTCAACAATTTACCGATTTCTTCGGCAGACTCCTGAATATCAATAAGTTCTTTAAGCCAGTTATAGGAAATTTTCATTGAGAATTTGTTAATCGTTCATGGTTGCCAGCGCTCAGCAAACGTTTCTAAATCAACGTTCAACCCGATAACCGACAATTTTTGCCCAAAGGCAGTGCAAAATTAGGGGATTTTGGGGAAAAGCATTGAAATACTACTTTTCCAATAGAGGTAAGTTTTCCAACTCCACAGGATATTTAAAACGATATTCATATCCTCTTACCACAACGTACTCAACATTTTCTTCGTTTAACAATCGGATAAATGTCAGGACATGGTCGTGCATGTTGTCGAAGAAGTTCAGGTCTAACCATAAAAATACGCTCTACCAATACCTCGATTGCCGCTAAACACTCTTGTGAAGATTTACCTTTCCACGTATTTTGGGCATCCTGTGTTATCTCATTCCAAGAGCGACATTTACTTAGAGGAGGTTTAATTCTTCAAATTTACTCATACTTCTCATAAATCTTCTCTCCCGCTTCCACCCGCACGGGCAGGGTATTTTCTTTGGGCGGAATGGGGCAGGCGTAAGTAGGGTTGTAAGCGCAGTAGGGATTATAGGCTACGTTGAAGTCGAGGGTGAGTTTGCCGTCGGTTACGTCATCGGTTTTAAAGTCCAGATAACGCCCGCCGCCGTAAGTTTCCTGCGGGGCCGTAGCATCGCGAAACAGAATAGAAAGGCCTTTCTCATGTTTATAAATGAGCAGGCGATACACCTTCAGCTCGGCCGCCTTGCTTACGTCTGGCAATGTAAACTCCGCAAAACCGTACTTTTCGTAGGTGGTGGTGCTGCCGTCGGTCATGGGTACGACCACTTGCTTGTCCTGAGCGTCGTACGGAATCACCGTAGCAACCACTTTATAGGCAGGGTTTGGGGCAAAATAATTAAGGCCCTTAAAAGCCGTTTTGTCCCCAATCGGCGAAGTATCGGAATCTTGGTAAAACTTATCTTTTTCTTGACGGTCTTTCTCCAACTGCGCCACATAATCGGCGTCTGAAACGGTGGTTTCTTCCCCAAAAAAAGTATACCCAATCACCCCGATGATAACGATGGAAATCAGCAACTGTAAAAATTTATTTTTCAACATAGTTTTCAGGATTTAGCGCTAAAAGTGAAGGGGTTAGAAGTTAAGTCAATACCTAACACCTAACCCCTTTACGCTTACATTTATGATTATAGAATTGCTTTTTCCAAGGTTGTTTTTACGCTGGTGTTCATCATTTCCACCAAATACTCCGTCACGGTTTCGGCAAAACCAGTGAGCTTGGTCAAATCGGTGTCCCAAAGTTTGGTATTGCTCAATACGGCCTGCACAAATGCAGGTACGGTTTCGAGCGTCACGCCCTGCCATTGCTCGTAGAAATACGCGGCCTGCTCGTCGTTGATGACATAAAACTCTTCGCCACGTTGACCAAAATAATGCTCATTTTGTTGCTTAACGGCCCGCATAAACAGCAAATAGGCAGCAAAACCGATTGTAAACAATTTAGGCGCTTTATTGAATTGCTGATAATAACGACGAATAGTAGCTACATTGCGCGCGTTCATTTTGGACGATTGCTGGAGCGTAATCCCGATGAGTTTTTGCTGAATAAATGGGTTACGGTAACGATTCAGAATATCTCCCGCAAACACTTTCAGCTCGTCCATTTGCTCCTCAAACGGCAATGTTGGCACTATTTCGTCGTAGATAATCGCCTCGTAATATTTGGACATAGCGGGGTCGTTCATGCACTGAAACGTGATGTCAAAGCCGCTTAAATAACCCAAAGGGGCCGCCGCGCTGTGGCTTCCGTTCAGGATACGTAGTTTGCGTTCGCGGTAGTAAGAAATATCTTCGTCGACAATGACATTTTCGCTAATTTGCTCAAAAGAAAGGGCTTTCCTTACGCGTTCATCTCCTTCAATCGCCCACAACAGATAAGGCTCTGCTACCGTCAAAAGCGCATCTTCATAGCCAATTTTCTCTTGCAACTCCGCATACGTAACGGCATCAGGCTTACCAGGCACAATCCTGTCTACCAATGAGTTACAGAATTTTACATGGTATTTAAGCCATTTATTAAACAGTTTTCCCAATTCATTGTACACCGAAATTTTTTCTACGCACTCACGGAGTTTAAGGCCGTTATCGGTAATCAATTCAGTAGGCACCACTACCAAACCCTTGTCTTTTTTGCCTCCGTATGTACGAAAACGCTCATACAAAAATGCGGTCAGCTTGGCAGGGAATGATTGCGGTGGACTTTGAAAAATACTCTCCTCTACGTACTGAATGCCCACCTCAGTGGTATTTGAAATAATCACTTCCAAATGCGGATTACGCGCCACCTGTAGGATGCTCTGCCAACTGTCCTGCGCCGAAATGACCCGACTGATAGACGTAACGGCCGTGGCCTCATCGATGGTTTTGCCTTCATTGTCTACCCCACGTACGCAAACCGTGTAGAGGCCATCTTGCTCGGCGAAATCATCGGCCGAACCTGCCGTAGATTTTACTACTACAATACGACCATTGAAAATATGTTGCTTGTTTGCTTTATCAATCAGGTAGTCGCAAAGCCCTCTCAGAAGCACTCCTGTTCCAAATTGCAGTACTTTTACGGGCAAATCAAAGGTATATTGAGTTTCGCTATCAATGACTTGTTTAGATAATTTCGGCATAACTAATGGTATATTTAACAGTTTGGCAGGTCAAAAATGTTTGTATTGGCAAACCTAATAAATTTTGCGCAAAACTTATCTTTGTAGCGACCAAAGCCGTCAAAACTCTAATAGATTTTATTCATTCCGTGGATTTTAGGCCATCTAGTCAAGTCTAAATTTCGTAGAATCGAACCGCTAAAATCATTTTTATGAACAATTACATCCTTTACGACGATGCCGCCGTTCGTCCGCATCTGTTGCCGCTTACATTTACGCGTCCTGTGTCCGAAATCCGCTGCGGCATTCTGACATTGACGGAAAAGTGGGCGCATTTTCTTCATGCCAAACCCTCTTTTTTGACCGAACCTTATCTTCAGCATAAATTCCCGTTTGTTGCCACCAACGATAATATTTTCCTCAACGGCGCTGTCTGCGCAACCGCTTCCATCGCAACGGCCGTTGGCCAATTAAAAACTGGAGAAGCATTGATTGCCCTCAAAAACGACCAAGTCATTGCCTATCGTTCACCGTTTGAAGTGGTAAAACCCGTAAGTGAGTTGAAAACGGTTCTTTTTTCCGAACCTATTGTTACGATTCAACGTCTTTGGGATATTTATGGCGAAAACGGGGCACAAATCAAAGCAGATTTTGCGACTCTCACACGGGGCAGAGTCAGTCAGCCATTGACAGACCCTTTTACGCGCGTCTACGCTCCAGAAAATGTGTTTCTCGAAGAAGGGGCTAGGGTACGTGCCTCCATTTTGAATGCCGAAAACGGGCCGATTTACATCGGGAAAAATGCGACCGTCAACGAGGGTAGCGTTATTATGGGGCCGTTTGCGTTGGGCGAAGACTCTACCGTCAATTGGGGCGCTAAAATGCGCATGAATACCAGCGTGGGGCCGCATTGTAAAATTGGCGGCGAGGTCAGCAACTCGGTACTTTTTGGTTTCAGCAACAAAGGGCACGACGGTTTTTTAGGCAACTCAGTTTTGGGGGAATGGTGTAACTTAGGAGCGAATTGTAACAATTCCAACCTCAAAAATGATTATACTAACGTAAAACTTTACAGCTACGCCACCGAAACGTTGGAAGATACAAACCGTCTGTTTTGCGGCCTCTTTATGGGCGATTTTACCAAAGCGGGCATCAGTACTTTGTTCAATACAGGTACGGTGATAGGCGTGAATACCAACGTTTTCGGAGCAGGCTTTCAGCCCAAGCATATTCCGTCTTTTTCCTGGGGCGGCGCGGCGGAGGGGTTTACAGAGTACCGCATCGAAAAAGCCATTCAAGTAGCCTATGAAACCGTAAGCCGGCGGGGCGAAGACTTCGGAGAAATGGAGCAGGAAATTTTAAAGCATGTGTTTGAAATAAGTCGAGGCGACAATCAGAAATAAGGAGCGAGAAATGCCAATGGAGAATGGGCATTATTAATTTTTGAACATCCAAAAGTGAAAACAATGAATAAGCGAAATAAAGCAAATTTGTCATTCTGCAAGAATCTGCATCGCATCTTTCTTCCAGAAATCAATTTTTTTCGTTCTTTCCTGCAAACTCGTTTACTATTGCTTTTGCTCATCGCCTCTAGTACATTGTTCTTGGCTTCGTCGTACGGCCAAACCGACACCCTAACGGTGCGTGGAAAAATAGAAAATCTGACGGTGAGATTGTACCGTCAGGCACCCGAGATTACAGTAGCTCGGGTCAATATTTTACAATCTAATCGAGAAATTGTACGCGCCGCCCAGCTCCAGCCCGATGGTAGCTTTGAATTGAAAATGCCTCTGGTGTATCCCTTGGAAGAATGTTATCTTACTTATGCCAACGTAGTAATGCCTTTTTTGGGCGAAAAAGGCACGGTGGAAATCTCCCTCAATGCCGACTCCCTGGCCAAAAGTGAGGTTCCTATCCGTTTTGGAGGCGTTCGGGCAACCACCAATAATCGACACGCTCATTTTTATGTAGCTTTCAATAAGTGGCTCAAAGCTAATCCTGAAAAACCCATCAAAGCAGCAACTCGCTTTATCTTTTGGGATAAAGTAGCCCAAGAGCGCGACCGTAAAATTGCTTTCTATCGCAGCTCCCAAACCATCAAAGATACGCTGCTTGACAAGTGGGTGATTTCGTCGCTCAACGACGCCGCCAAAGCGAGATTTTACAGTTATTTATCGCAAGAAAATCAAAAACTACCATTGGAGTTATCCGCATCGTCCGAATTAGACACCAACCTCTTTCTGACGTTTGCCAAAGCCGACAGTTACCGCCAATTCACCAATTATGCCTTGGCAACCACGCCTAATCTTCCCGAATCGTCTTTGCCCGTTAATACCTTGGCCCGTTTGATTTTACAGTATGTCCCCAATATTTCGAGCACCGATAGCCTAAAATTGGTGGGGTATGTGCAAGGACAAACGGCCAAAATGAGAGAGTTGCGGTGGCTCAGCAATCTGTTCAATCAAAAAGAAGATACGCTTCGGATTATTACTGCGTATGAATTGTACATCCGCAAATTCGGTGCGGGTCATTCTGTCAAAGAACTAGATTATCTGAAGGTGGCATTTTATGCTGAAAACATCAACAACTTCGCCTTAAAAAACCTGACGCTGTGGTACAACCACCTTCGGCCTTCGCTCAAAAACCCGTATTATGTACGCTCATTAGATGAACTTCACCACATTGAGAACCTTGATTCAGCGGTGATTCGTAACGCCAAATCAAAAATAGAGGCGGCAACGGTCGATGACCCGTTGGAAGTCAAGTCGGGCGTATTTCTGGCTAAATACAGTGAATTTACAAGTGCTATTACTATTTGGGAGCAAATCAAGAAAAAATATTTGGGTAGAAATATCTACCTGATTTTTTGGACGAATGACGATGTAGGGCGTGCTGCTTTAGAGGAAGCAAGAGCGTTGCGAGAACGATTACCCGAAAACAAAATAGCCTTTGTCTATCTATGTGAGCATCAAACTACTAATGAGCTTTGGATTCAGTCGGTGGTAAAAAATAAAAGCAGAGGTTTACACCTCAAACTAAGCGAAACTCAAGATGTCAATTTTGTAACAGAATGGGAAATTGACCGCGTGCCTCACTGTGCACTTGTTGACGCCAACAGCAAATATATCCGTCGCAATGCGCCCCTGCCCGCCGACCGTGAAGGCTGGAACAAAATTTGGAATAAGGTTTTTAACTGATCTTATTTGGCAAAACGACTGTTGAGCATCGGGTATACAATCACGGCCAGCAGTATCACCACCGAGCCAGCATAAAAGCCCGCTGTCATGCGCTCATTGAGGATAAAATATGCCAGCGCCATGCCGTAGACCGGCTCCAGATTGATGGTCAGATTGAGCGTAAAAGGAGAGATTTTTCGCAGCAAATGTACCCCTGCCGAGTACGCATACACCGTACACACCAAAGCTAGAATGACGAGCCAGAGCCAATCAGTCGATTGCGGAATCATTTCCTGGGCGGTCAGCCCGCTTGTAAAAGCCACGCCCGCCAAACCTATCAACATGGCGATAGTGGCGCCGTTCATTTCGTAAAAGGTAATCAAAAGCGCATTGTGTCGGCGCGCAAAACGGCTGTTGGCAATGGTAAAAAGAGCCGCCAAAAACGCCGAAACCAGCGCCAAACCCAAGCCTAACGATTGGTCGACCTCAAACCGAAAAATGAGGTACAGCCCTACAATCACCAGCAAACTCAGCAGAATCTCCAGCGGCCGCACCCGCCGCCGCGCAAACAACGGCTCTAACAAAGAGGTAAAAAGCGACGTGGTAGACATTCCTGCCAAACACACCGACGCACTCGATACGTGCGCCGAGCCAAAGAACGTCAGCCAGTGTAGCCCCATGATAACCCCCACCCCGAGCATGGCCCAGCGGTCGTTGGCAGGTACGCGCTTCCATTCTTTCCACAGCCACAGCACCACGGCCAAGCCAACGGCGGCCAATAAGGTTCGAAAAAACGTAAGACTCATGCGCGAAAGTTGCGGATTGATCAGTTTTCCCAAAATGGCCGTAAAACCCCAGATAAGTACTAAAAAATGCAAATGAAGATAATCGGCAAAGGTGGGTTTGGGCAGCGACGAATTCATGCGGGCGGTTGATTACGAAAAAGCAAAAATAGGGATTTTGTGCTTACATTATCTTAGTATTTACGATAAAGAAGGAAAGTGAAAAATACAACAAATATGCCTTTTAAATCTGCATTTTTGGTGACAAAAACTAAAAAATCTAATTCGTGAAACATCTAACAATTGGGCATAGTTGTGTCGTTTCACGGTCAAATAGTTAGGCTTCACCGTTATTTGGCCACTTTTTCCATTATTTTATTTTGAAACCACTGTTTTCTGTGCTAGTTTTATCGGCACAGTGCTACGTTAGGGGAAGCTATAGATAAAGTTAAATTTATAGAACCCAATGCCATAAAACATATCTTTAACCATTTCTCAAAAACTGTTGGCACTTGCTGCCCAACAGCCCAGCATCAAGCCTGAAAACGTTCAATCATTGGCCAGTCTTACCTCACAGGAGATCATTGTCCTGATTCACTTAGTCGACGACCTCACCGCCGCTGAGATTGCCGAAGCCATGGGTATCAAACCCAAAAGTGTAGCCAACTACAAAGAGCGCATTGCCGACAAGCTATATCTTGGCGGTTGCCGGGCGTTGCGACGCTTCGCTATCCAAAACCAAGAGTTTTTGCACCTACTCAAAAAGGAAGTAATGAAATAGCCTCTATTTTGAGGGAATTATACCTCATTCTTTGAGGTAGTTTTGCTCTATTTTGATAAAGGTTGAGCTGCTATGTTTGCGGTGTTGATTAAAACTCAATGGCAAATTAAAAAAGCGCAAGTCTAACTAAAACTTATTAAAAGACGTCTATTATGAAAAAGCAGAATCTACTATTTTTACTGTTGTTTCTCATAGGAGTTATTTCCTGTAAAAAAGATTGGGAACCAGTAAGTATTCCGAAAAATGAGGATATTACTATTCAAGACGCTAAATCTTGGTTTGATGACGTGATGAAAAGTGCCAAGCTTAGCGGAGACGACATAGAAAGGCAAGTGTTTTGGAAATATGCCTACGAATCTAAAATGGACAAAAATAAAAAAAATACCGTTGTAATAGTACCAATTACTCAAGTAAGAAGAGGCAAAATAGTTAGTGGTCTTCAGCAACTTTGGGTATATAAAAACAAAAATAAAGAGACAACCATGAGAATCGTGGAGTTCTTGTATGATACTAATATTCCACGAGAACAACTTGGTAATTATTCCTTCAAAAATTTTACAGGTGCAATGCTGATACGAGAATGGAATGATGACATCCTTGGTGGTATAGCCTACGAAAATGGTAAACCTGTAGCGGGACTTATGGATATTGGAGAAATTATAGATGGCAAAAAACAACCCGTTAAAAAAACTAAGAACGGACGTACAAGTGCCACTTACTGTTTTACGGTAGAACAGTGCTACAACGGCTCTACTTATGCCATGGGAGGCACTTATTACTGGACCGTATGCTATAATAGCTTAGATTGTATTTGGAGCTTTGCCTACGACCAAGATCAAGAACCCCCAAGCGATAGTAGTGGATATGGTGATAGTAGTGGCGGTAGTGCAATAGGCTCAGAAGGACTAATAACCTATTTCAAAAGATTTTCAGAACACAACACCCCCTGTGATGGATTTAACCAAGCACTTGCAGCTCAAGCTGCTGAGGGCAAAGAAATGTTCGGTTATATTACAACCGATAATAAAATTATAGTCATGCCTAATGAATTAAATACGGCACATACAATAAAGGACTCGATTGGAGTAATCAGGTATGATATTATTGGTCGTCCAATTACGATTACATATCCAGAAAATGGGGGTTATGGTATAACTGTATATTACTATCAAGGTCCCAATACCAACTCTCATGTTCAGCATTCCTATCAAATTAAAGGTATGTTTCATACCCATCCTCAAGAACCAGGATATGAATGGGATGAACCAAGTGAGGGGCCAACTAAAGATACAGGAACAGCAGCCAGCTACCCTAGTATGGCTCATTATATTGTGCACGATAGCAGCCTTATAAAGTTTAATAGTTCTGGTGAAACCAATAGAAAGAATAGGGTTATTGCATGAAGGACTAAGTTAGCATCTTTGACAAATGGATGTAGCCGAATTATTTTTTGAGATTGATGATCCCCGCCAAGAAGGGAAGTGTTTTCATCAGTTAAGCGA
>JAIXPV010000739.1 GCA_027486105.1 Runella sp.
CCCCAAGCCAGATTTTTTGTCTGAATCCAGTGAATGGTTTGAGATGAAGCAATTGCCCAAACTGGCCTTTGATCACCAAGAAATCGTCCAGAAAGCGTTGGAAACGCTGCGTATAACGCTAGATTCTAAGTTGGTAGGCTCCAATCTTCTGCCCGAAACATTTACAATGATGGAACTGCAAAGCCTCTATGAGACTATTTTGGAGACACCCCTTCGTCGGAATAATTTTCAGCGCAAAATGCTGAGCTTAGATATTTTGGAACGGGTCGAAAAACTATACACGGGTGCAGCCAACAAAGCGCCTTATCTGTATAGATTCAAAAAAATGTAGGCAATCTTCGATTCAAAACCTTTCATTGATCGTCAATATTTAAAGGTTTGGTAAATTGAAAACCGTTTAGCATCTTGCTAATCGTTTTTTTTATTCATTTAGCCCACCAACAAATGTCATCGACTCCCTCTACTGTGCTTGACCGCTTTTTGCGATATGTTCAAATTGATACGCAATCAGACCCTAATTCCACCGCCCAGCCCTCAACCGAAAAGCAATTGGATTTGAGCCGATTGTTGGTTACTGAACTTTTTGAAATGGGGGTTTTAGACGCGCACCTCGATGAGTACGGCTATGTTTATGCTACGCTCCCCGCCAACACGACCAAATACAACGTGCCAGTGATTTGTTTTTGTTCACACGTCGATACCTCGTCCGATTGCTCAGGGGCAGGGGTAAAGCCAATCGTGCATCCGAAGTGGGACGGTTCGGATATTGTATTACCCGATGATTCGTCGCAGGTGTTACGTCAATCCGAGCACCCTGATTTGACGGCTCAAATTGGCAACGACATTGTGACCGCAAGTGGTGCGACGCTGCTCGGGGCCGACAACAAGGCGGGCGTAGCAGAAATTATGGACGCTGTTTATTTTTTGATTAACAATCCCAACATCAAACACGGAACCATCAAAATTCTCTTCACTCCAGACGAAGAGATTGGACGTGGCACTGCCAAGGTAGATTTAGAAAAATTAGGGGCGGATTTTGGGTATACTATTGATGGCGAGAGTGTTGGCACGCTGGAAGATGAAACTTTTAGCGCGGATGCCGTCAAAATTACGATTTCAGGCGTGAGTACACACCCAGGTTTTGCGAAAGGGAAGCTCGAAAATGCGCTTAAAATTGCGGCAGACGTACTGGCCGCTTTGCCTAAAGATACTTTGTCGCCCGAAACGACCGAGGAAATGGAGGGGTTTATTCACCCGACCAATATCGAAGGGATTTTGGAAAAAGTAACCCTCGGATTTATCATTCGAGATTTTACAGTGGCAGGATTGCACGAAAAAGAAACCTACTTGAAGAGTATTCTGGATAATGTTTTGAAAAATTATCCTCATTCTACCGCCCATTTTGAGGTGATAGAGCAATACCGAAATATGAAGGAGGTGCTAGACCAATACCCGCAAGTGAGCGACTATGCCCTGGAAGCGATTCGGCGCAGTGGCCTGACCGCCAAGCGCCGGAGTATTCGGGGGGGGACCGACGGGTCTCGGCTTTCGTTTATGGGACTTCCATGTCCAAATATTTTTGCGGGCGAACACGCCTTTCACTCAAAATTGGAATGGGGATCGGTGCAGGATATGCAAAAGGCCGTCGAAGTGATTGTGAATCTCTGTCAAATTTGGGAAGAAAAAGCGTAGTATTTGCGCTATAACTGATACTGTATTAACTGCCATTTGATAAATTAAACCGTTAAAATACCGATGTTCCGTATCAGCCTGTTAACACTACTTGCCGCCTCTTGCATTGCGTTGAGTGCTTTTCGTTTCGACGATAATTGGTTAGACAAAATTGTCGCAAAATTTGAAGCTTACCAACGAAATTCTCCCCAGGAAAAAGCCTATTTGCACTTGGATCGTCCGTATTATTCGGCTGGTGAAACGATTTGGTTTAAAGCCTACTTAATCAATAGTGGCAGTCATACCGCCGACTCAGTCAGCAAAGTTTTGTACGTGGATTTGGTCCACAAAACGACTGGGAAAGTGATTTTATTAAAGAAAATTGAAATGATTGGTGGGTTGGGAGAGGGCGATTTGGCCCTCAAAGACTCCCTCAAAGCAGGCGAATATACGGTCAGGGCTTACACAAACTGGATGCGTAATTTTTCGGAAGATTTCTTTTTTCATCGTGACTTGCTCATTTTTCGGGCGGAGACATCACCTACTGTTTATCCCTCTAACACCGATGATATTGATGTGCAGTTTATGCCAGAAGGCGGGCAATTGGTGATGGGTTTGGAGGGAAGAGTGGCTTTTAAAGCCACCAATATTTTGGGCAAAGGGGCCGACATTACGGGGGCGGTGCTCAATCAGGCCAATGATACGCTGGTGGGATTTACGACGCTGAAATTTGGTATGGGTTATTTTACAATCACGCCCGAGCCTGGTGAGAAATACCGCATCGAGGTGCGTAGGCCAGATGGTAAATATATGAAATACCCTTTTCCCAAACCCCAAAAAGAAGGAATCCTGATGATGGTGGACAATGTCTCCAACAAAGAAAATGTGAGGGTTATTATTAAACACAACAAGAACGTTCCGGCATCGAGTGAATTGGCGCTGATAGCCCAAACCAGGGGTGAAATAATGTTCGCCGCCAAAACGTCGATGGTCAAAAAGATGTCACTTTTTAACATTCCAAGGGCCAGCCTTCCCGA
Source organism: Runella sp. (assembly GCA_027486105.1). Taxonomy (GTDB): domain Bacteria; phylum Bacteroidota; class Bacteroidia; order Cytophagales; family Spirosomataceae; genus Runella. Next base: position 2,709 of record JAIXPV010000739.1, read on the forward strand.
GGGAATCACGCAGTTGACGGTTTTTGATGAAAATGGTTTGCCTGTTTGTGAACGCCTGGTTTTTGTCAACAAAAATCAACCTTTATCGCTGGAGTTGAAAGCTGATAAATCGGTGTATAAAAGCCGTGAAAAAGTGGAGTTGGAATTGATGGTCAAAGACGCATCGGGCAATCCCGTTAGCGGGAGTTTTTCTTTAGCCGTAACTGATGGGAAACAAGTGCTTGAAAAAGAGGCTTATGGAGTAAATATTCGTTCGTACACCCTGCTGACATCCGACTTAAAGGGCGCGGTTGAGCAGCCTTCTTATTATTTTGACACCAAAAACCCTAATAATGTTCGTGACCTAGAAGTGTTGATGATGACGCAGGGATGGCGGAGATTTTCTTGGAAAAATGCCTTGGAGGATTCGCTGGTGGTCAACAAATACTTTGTGGAGGAAGGGATTTCGTTGATGGGAAAGGTAGTGCGTAGCAATAAAAAACAGCCTGGAAAAGTGAAGCTAACCTTTATGCTGCAATCCAACGGCAAGGACAGCACGCGAGCCGTTTTTATGGGTGAAACGGCAGAAACGGGCGAATTTGCGGCCCTAAATTTGGACGTGCGCGACATCACAAACCTGTTGATTCAAGCTGTATCGGAGCGTGGAAATCGTAATTTTGACATTTTACTGGATGCTTTTCAACCCGCTACCGTGACCGTTACCAAAGTGCCCTTTAACAGTATTCAGTTTGATGCCAATGAATTGGCTGAGTACTTGAAGCGAGCCGATGAATATTTACAAATAGAGCGTAAAATCAGGGAAAGCCGTGAAAAAGTGCTACAAGAAGTAGTAGTGCGGGCCCGAAAAAGCGACCAAATAAAAAAAGACAGCCGCCGCGCTATTTATGGTACACCCGATGCCACAATCAAATTTGACCAGATAAATTCTTCGGGCGCCATGACCATCTTTGACGTTATTCAGGGGCGTGTGGCGGGGGTCACCGTAACGGGTAGTGGGTTTAACCGTACTGTACAGATTCGAGGCTCGGCCAACTTCAGTGGCGTGGTAGAGCCATTGTTTGTACTGGATGGAATGCCAGTCGATAAAGCCTCTATTTTGAATATCCCGCCCGTGGATGTAGAGGCCGTTGATATTCTGAAAGGGGCTTCGGCGGCCATTTATGGAAGTCGGGGTGGTGGGGGCGTCATTGCGATTCTGACCAAAAGAGGCGGTGAAAATTATGATTGGTCAAAAGACAAAGAGCCCGTGCCGGGTACGTTGGTGACCAAATTGCTGGGGTATAGTCCTGTCCGTGAATTCTACGCACCGCGTTATGATAAAGTGGCTCCTGAGCATATGCGGCCCGATTTTCGCCCAACGGTGTTTTGGGAGCCCATGATTCAGACCGACAAAGGAGGGAAAGCCAAGATGTCATTTTTTACGTCGGATGCCCAAACTATACTCAACCTCAGGGTTGAAGGAATGACCCCCAAGGGGCAGTTTGGGGCCACAACGACACAACTGAAAGCGCAATAAATGCAATTATAAAAAGAACCGTTTTCAGAATATATAATTTTGAAAACGGTTCTTTATCCTTTACCAGTTTTCTAATCCAAGTAGTTTTTTGCCTAATTCATTCAATTCAGCGACGTCGTACTTGGTTTGCTCCCAGTTGCGGGGGTCGCCAGGGAAGGCATATCCTTCGGGAGAGATACGATTTTTCCACGAATTAATCCGCCACTGTCGCATGGATTCGTTTTCTTCTTCGGCGGGCATCATAGATATGTATTGCGCTATACGTACTTTGTTACCCGATAAATTTGGCCGAATGCCGTGCGGCTGCGAGCTGTTGAAAATCAATAGATCACCTGCTTCCAGCTTGACTTTGACTAAGTACTGTTCAAACCCTGTAATGTCGGGTTGGAATCGGTTACGATCGGCGGGTTGGGTCAGCTTCCAAGTGTCATACGTCCTAAAAAGCTCAGGAATGCATTGGAATCCGCCCATGTTTTCGTCGGTCTGGTCTGCCAGAGCCAACACGCCCTGTACATTTTGGGGCTTGGTTTCGGGGTCATAGTCCCAGTGAATAAAACCTTTGTATTCAAATCCTGGACGAATCGGGAAGTTGAGATTGGCGCGGTCGATGGTTACCCACAATTTTTCGGTGCCCCAAATATCTACAAACGCATCATAAACTCGCTGCATTTGGCGGTTATTCCAGAGATGTTGATTGTTATATACTTCCACCATACCTGTTCCCGTCAATTCTTTCATTTTCATTTCGGCACGGGGAGGTGCGTACCATGTTTCGGGGTTAGTAGGGTCTTTTTCTTCGAATTCCCACAAAAACTGTGCAGTGCGCTCAGCCTGTTCTTTCGGGACGGCATTTTTAATGACAATGTAGCCGTTGTGAATCCAAAATGCCCAGTCTTCTTCGCTCAATACCCGAAGTGGTTGGCCATTGGAACGGTCGCTCAGCTTAATATGACTGCTGGTAGCTGTTGAGGGATTGCCAGGAATATCTTTATGGTTTTGGTTGGGAGTGGCCATCGTGGGGGCCATTGTTTGCGCTTCCATGTTATGTCTTATTTTGAATTGAAATAATGATACAAATATAATGTCTTACTATGGCAGATTTCTACCCCGATTATTGCTTTAATTTGAACAATATTGATTTTTTAATTGGTAATTAATGGTTAATTTGTAAAAATAAACTATTTTTCCTCTGTGAATCTCCGTTTCTCCGTGGTTAAAAAAATAGTCAAACCACTGAGGGAAGGAGGAACACAGAGAAAAAATGATACCCTATGATTGAGAATGAAAAAAAAAGAAAAATTATTGGTTGTGCTATTGAAGTGCACCGAGAGCTTGGACCAGGATTGTTGGAGTCGGCGTATGAAGAGTGCCTGTTTTATGTGCTAAACCAAAATCAAATATATACTGAACGCCAAAAGGCCATGCCTTTGCTATTTAAAGGAGTTCATCTGGATTGTGGATACAGACTTGATTTGTTTGTGGAGCACAAAGTAATCGTTGAACTAAAAGCTGTTGAGGCTATTAATGATGTTCATAAAGCTCAACTGATGACGTATATGAAGTTGGCAAAATGCAAGGTTGGATTATTGATTAATTTTAATGTGGTAAGGCTCAAAGACGGAATTGTGAGGTGGATTATATGATCTCCGTGACTCTCCGTTTCTCCGTGGTTTAAAAAAAAGACAACCACAGAGGGAGGGAGGAACACAGAGAGAAACAAACACCTCCGTGACTCTCCGTTTCTCCGTGGTTTAAAAAAACTCAACGAACTATGAAAATACAATTTGAAGAATTAAATATTGCCCCCTACAGCTCGTTTAAGGTCATGCTCAACCCGAGG
>JAIXPV010000037.1 GCA_027486105.1 Runella sp.
ATTAAAACGGCAAAGCTGGCAGTAGAGCAGAAGTAACAGATAAACAGAAGAACTGATAAACCGAAAAATTAAAAATGTAAAAGTTTAAGATATAAAATACAGCTAGTCACAAACCACACACCTTTTTCACTCTCGCGGTTTTACATTTCGCAGTTTTTCGGTTTTAAATTTCTCGGTTTTCTGGTTTCCCTGCCACATCATCACAACAGCCCTTCCACCAATTTCACAACGGCTCCCAATCCCTGCGCATCCACGGCGCTGAAATCGTTCAATTGGTCACTATCTACATCCAACACCATTGCCACGCTCCCGTCTGGACCAAAAACGGGCAATACAATCTCTGATTTGGACGCAGAACTACACGCAATATGTCCAGGGAATTGCTCTACATCGGGGACAATAACGATTTCTTTACGGGTGTAACATGCTCCACACACGCCTTTATCAAACTGAATACGCGTACAGGCAATCGGCCCCTGAAAAGGCCCTAGCACCAATTGTTGGTCTTTTTTCAGGTAAAAGCCGACCCAGAAAAAGCCAAACGCCTCGTGTAGGGCCGCTGAGATATTGGCCAAATTGGCAATTAAATCGTTTTCACCTTCAATGAGCGCCGCAATCTGCGGCACCAAGCTCTCATACAGCGCAGCGCGGTCGGTGGTAGCGGGAAGATATAAGCTTTCGGCCATGTCTTTTTAATGATTGATGAGTGTAACTACTTCTTGAATTTTAAACTTATTCAACTGATATTTTTAGATTTGTATTCTTTCCTACCTTGATACTCATCGAATGTTCGGCCATACTGTATCCACTTTTATTTTCAAACACCGTTTTGGTCTCTTAGTCGTTTGTATCGGCCTGACGGTCTTTATGGGGTATCAAGCCGCCAAAGTTCGCTTTTCTTACGAATTACCCCAAATTTTACCCGAAAGTACCCTAGATTTTCAATTGTACGAATCATTTAAGGCACGCTACGGAGAAAATGGCAATGTGTTAGTAGTCGGCGTGGCTACCGACCAACTGTTTACGTTACCTATTTTCAGAAGCTGGTATGAACTTAATCATAAAATCAAAAAAATTAGTGGCGTAAAAGACGTTGTTTCGAGTGCCCATTTAGTGGAAATTGTTCGCAACGATAGCCTTAAACAATTTGATTTCAGGCAAATCATCCCCAATAAACCCAATAGCCAAGCCGAAGTAGATTCGATAAAAGCCAGAATCAGCAGCTTACCTTTTTACCAAGGATTCACTATCAGCGAGGAGGGAAAAGCGCATCTGATGGCAATCACGCTTAGGCAAGAGGCCCCCAATCACCCGAGCATACACACATCTATCGACCAAATCAAGCGAGAAGCACTGGTTTTTGAAAACCTCCACGGCCTGAAACTACATTTATCAGGGATGCCCTATATCCGTACCGAATACGTCGCTGAGGTGCGTCATGAAATTGCAATTTTTAGCGTTTTGTCTGTCATAGTCACTGGGCTTATTTTATTTTTGTTCTTCCGTTGGTGGGTAGTAATGCTTATTTCGTTTGGGGTGGTCGGGGTCGTGTGGAGTGTAGGATTTATGAGCCTGTTGGGGTACGAAATCACCCAGCTCACGAGTATAATACCGTGTGTGGTGGTGATGATTGGCGTATCTAATGCCTTCTTTTTGACAAAAAAATACCATGAAGAATTTAGTCGATTGGGCAATCAGCGCCAGGCCCTGCAAACTACAGCCGAGAGTATCCGCGAAACCATGTTTTGGTCCAACTTTACGACCGCCATTGGATTTGGGGTATTTTCTCTAACAGGCAGTAAGTTGTGGGTGGAATTTGGCCAGATTGCGGCTTTGAGTCTGCTAAGCACCTACATCATTAATCTGCCCCTTCTTCTTGTTTTTTACAGTTACTTATCCCCTCCAACCCCAAAAAAACACTTCCAGCGTTTAGAAAATAAATATCTCAGCCCCTTTCTGCAACAACTCGATGGATGGGTATACCAGCGGCCCCAAATTATCTATGGTTCAGTAGGGGTGATGATTATCGTTGCGTTTGTGGGTCTTCTCCAACTCAAAAACATAAGCTTTATGGCAGATGACCTTCCTCAAAGCGGCCCGCTTGTGAGCGATTTAGATTTTTTCAAAAAACAGTTTAAAGGAGTAATGCCGTTTGAAATAAACATTGACAGTGGCCGCCCTGGACGCGTTTTGACGCCACAAACATTAACAAAAATCAATCTTTTGCAGAAAGAGTTTTCTCACTATCCTGAGTTTACCAAACCACTTTCGGTAGTCGAAGCCACCAAATTCATTTACCAAGGTTACCGGGGCGGTGCCCCCAAGTATTTTGTATTGCCCGACGCCCTCGAACTCAGTAAATTGGCCGAATATATTGGCAATTTCAAAGGAAATGACAATCGTATGAGCAGTTTTGTGGACAGTACGCGGCGATATACCCGGGTGAGTTTTCAAATCGCCGACGTTGGCGCACATCGGATTGCCGCGTTGTACGCACTTCTACAACCCAAAATTGATAGTTTATTCAATATAGATTCCAGCACGGGCAAAGAAGTGGAGAAAGAGGAACGTTACGAAGCCAAAATCACAGGGGGGGGCGTAGTATTTAGTAAGCAATTGGATTATTTGTTACAAAATTCGATTGAAAGTACCCTGTTAGCCATTGGGTTGATTTCGATTTTAATGGTCGTACTTTTTGGTAATTGGCGCTTGATTTTGACTGCCCTAGTTCCGAGTTGTATTCTTTTGATTATGACGGCAGGAATCATGGGCTTTGGGGGAATACCTCTAAACGCTACCACCACGCTTGTTTTCAGCATTGCTTTTGGGCTTTCTTCTAGTAGCGTCATTCATTTTTTGACCAAATACAAAGAAGAATTTCGCACCAACAAAAGCAGTGTAAGCAAAGCAATTTCCACAACAATTCAGGTTGCAGGAATAAGTATGTTTTACAACGCCCTCATACTGTTTGCAGGATTTGCTATTTTTACGGCTTCAAACTTCAAAGGGACCGTTGCCTTGGGAATTTTGGTCGCCATTACGTTGTTAATGGGAATGCTGTCCAATTTAATCCTCCTGCCAACGTTTTTACTTTGGTTGAATAAAAAGTTAGTTAATGGCTAAATAGTAAAAAAACACCAACCATTAGCTTTAACAGGTAATCTCCCTAAAACAATGAAAATACTTTTTAACATACTCCTCATTTTTATCTTCTTTGTGGCCTTTGTTCCACCCTTCCGGCGCTTTATGTTTTGGTTGCTGGTGGGCCGTCAATTGGTAAAAGAGCAGAAAAAAGCAAATCAACACTCCCAACGTCGCGAAGGTGAAATCAGAGTGGAACCAAAACCCACTAACTCCGACCAATCGCGGTTTCGGGGAGGCGAATACGTTGATTACGAAGAAGTAAAAGATTAAGTGTTGGTCGTGGTTGTACAGAAAAGTCTTTCTTCCCTCTGTAAACCATCGACTTTTGACCAGTAATAAACATGTGGGATTGGTTTTCTGTCGAATGGTTTTCGCTCGCTAAATTACGTGCTTTCAGCTGGGCACATCCTTACTTTTTGTACGGAATCTTGCTGATTCCCATTGCTTTTTGGTTGCGGCAGGCGTTTCATTCGAGCGCTTTTCAACGATTAGGAATTACGTTTGTGAATACCGATACCCCCAAAAGTCTCTCGGTGTGGCTGCGGTTACTTTTTCCTATTTCGGGCTTTTTGGGGCTAAGTTGTCTTTTGTTGGCGCTAGCCCGCCCGCAGTCCATCAATACACTCACAGAGCGTGACGCCGAGGTTATTGATATTATGCTGGCTTTGGATATTTCCGAATCCATGCGCGAGAAAGACCTCCCTCCCAGCCGATTAGCCTCTGCTAAATCTGTGGCCAAATCGTTTATCGGCGGGCGCTTGCAAGACCGCATCGGTATTGTTTTATTTGCAGGGGAAGCCTTCACTCTTTGTCCGTTAACCAACGATTACGAATTACTATATAGTTTTTTGGACGATGTTAATCACGACCAAATCACCATTGCAGGAACCGCCGTTGGGAGTGCATTAGCGGTGTCTATCAATCGATTGCGTGAAAGCGCCTCTAAATCAAAAGTGGTCGTTTTATTAAGTGACGGTGAAAACACGGCGGGCAATTTAGACCCCGTCACCGCCGCCAAACTAGCTAAAGCCTACGGTGTGCGTGTATACACTATCGCCATCGGCCGGACTCCTCCCAAATCACTTGTAAACAATACTCAAAACAACCCAGACTCGCTCGCTCTTACATCACCACAAACCGCCCCCGACGAAGGTACGTTGCAACAAATTGCGAAGGCCGCCAACGGCCAATTTTACCGCGCTACCGACAATACCACGCTTAAAAACATATTTTTACAAATAGACAATTTGGAACGTGTCAAAGTCAAAAACCGTCGTTATCAAGAAGTTAAAGACTTCTATCGGGTCTATCTCGATTGGGCCTTGGCTTTCTTTCTGTTGATGATGTTTTTGAAAGTTATCTTCATTGCTAATGTGTTAGAAGATTAGCCACCGTGGTATATTGACTACTCACGCGGGCAATAGGATCTCTGGCTCCATCGGGATCATTGATAGCAGCACCAAAAGTAGGAAGCGCATTGCCGCGAATCAGTAAAAGTCCCGCCACGTGTGGGGCCGCCATAGAAGTTCCCGACAAAATCGCGTAACGTCCGTTTGCATAGGTAGAAAGGATTCTGACACCATATGCAGCTACATCAACCACATCATTTCCGTAATTAGAAAAACTGGCAAAACGACCCGTACTATCGACAGCCGACACTGTAAACACATTGGCATGGTTGAGCCTACCCGGCGAAAAGCCATTGGCCAGTTTTCCGTCATTGCCCGCTGCAATCGCAAATAAAATTCCTTTTTCAGCGGCTGCCTGCACTTGGCGGTCCAATGTATTTGAAATTCCATCCAATCCTAAACTCATATTCACGACGTCGCCAGCTTTGCCGTTTTGGCTTACGTGCGCTACCGCGGCCACCACACTCGAAAGGCGGCCTTCGCCCAATTGGTCTAGTGCTTTCAACGCCACTAATTTAACACCAGAAGCTACACCTACTATACCGATGGTGTTATTAAGCGCCCCGATAATTCCAGCTACGTGGGTTCCATGACCGTTATTATCGTCGGCCGAAGTTTGCCCCGTAATAAACGATTGGCTGCGTTGGGTATCGACGTTCAAATCAGGGTGGTCGAGGTCAACGCCCGTATCGATAATCCATACGGTTTTTTCTGCAAAATTTTGGCCATTCCCGTATCCCGTTTTCCGAGTACTCCACGTTACCGAAGCGGGGGCAACTACGTCCACGCAACCACACACACTTACTACCCGGTCGGGTTCAATCAATTCAACGGATGGGTTTGTTTGGAGCGTATTTACCTCTCCTTTAGAAAGTTTTGCTACAAAGCCACGCGTTTTTCCCGCAAAAGCTGTTCGAATGGCTCCAGATGATATATGTTGTTTGCTCAGAAGCTGCCCCGAAAATGTCGCAATACGCGCATTCGTAGCGGTCTGAGTTGGGGCCGATGTTTCCGCATTTTCTTTTAATGTCACTATGTATTCTCCTTCAATTACTTCGCCACGGTGAGCGGAGGCCGCTACCAAACAGTCGGCGGCGGGTTCAGGTGCATTTTTGCTTTCACAGGCGGCTATCCATACCAATCCTAAGATAAAAGATACCTTTTTCATTTGCAGTCAGTTGATTTTGAGAAAAAGGTAGAAAGTCAGTCATGGAGGAGATGAGGGTTAAATTCGATATTTCTAACGCGGGCAAGTGGGGCGAAATTGTTTTGATAAAAATAAAATTGTCAGCATACAGCCGCTACTTTGCAACTGCATACTGACAATCTGAATTCGAAAACTGATAAGTTTATTTCTTTGCTTTTGCGGCTTCTTTCGCTTTATATTCTTTGTTGAGGCCATCAACCATCTTTTTGGTCACATCCAAACTGGCATCGGCAAAAAGGATTCCACCGCCTTTGCTGTAGCCAAGCACAAATTCGTAGCCGTTTTCCTTGTTATAATTCTTAATGTATTCGAAGATATTACCGTAAAACTCTTCGGTTTTTTTGATACGCTCTTCATCGAGTTTACGCAATTGATCGTCGCGGTATTTGGTAATATCCTGTTCTTCTTTGGCCAATTGAGCTTGGGCCGACTGCGCCTGATCTTGCGACAAAGCTCCTTGCTGAGCACGCTGCTGGAAGAAGGCCACTTTGTTTTGGAATGAGCGCCCTTTGTTGGCTAAATCGTTTTCTAACTGAAATCCTTTGCTTTCAAACTCTTTTTGAAAGTCTTTGTAATATTCATAGTTTTTGAGGAGGCTATCGGCCTGTACGTACACAATTTTTTTGCCTTTCGATGCCTCCGAAATGCTTCCGCCTGCACTGTCAGATGAATGGTGAGAGAAGTGCTGATATCCCAAAAAAGCCACCGCCACAGTCAAAACCGCATTCCAAATAAGTAGTCCGTTTTTCACAATAAAAAGATTTTAAATTTTGATAAAAGTTAATTATTAATGGTAAAGAGTTAATTATTATACGTAAAGAACTGATAACCAAATTCATACTGATAGATTACCGAATAACGATTGACATTAACGATTGTGCGAGCAAAGTTAGAAATAATACTGCACCTTTAAAAAAAAAGTCGCTTACTTGTCGGGTTAGCCAAACAAGTAAGCGACTTTTTTTCAAAGCCTCTCAGCTACGTTTTTTTACTGTTTCCACCGAAGGGCATTGATATTTTGACCAATCTTTCGGCCCTCTTTTTGGCCAATATCATTATCCTGAAAAGTATGGATTCCACCCAAAAATCGCGAATAAGCTGATTCTTCGGCCGCTGCCCAAAGTGATTGAAACGAGCGAGGCTTAAAATCCACATTACGCTTAGTGTCGCGCACCCGATTGGCATGGGAGTCGTCAACAAAGGCAAAATTAGTTCCAAAAACCGCTTCCAGTGCTACGGCTGAGGCCGAAGACTGCATGGAATGACCTGAAGGATACCCAGGAAAAGGAGGCGCGGGCCAAAAAGGAATCCATTTGGGGTCTATGGCCCGGCGGACAAAAGTATAGGGCCGTTCATTGTTAAACGTAAATTTACATTTCCAGCACAGTGTAAAGGCATCTGCAACGGCGATTCCCGTACGTGCCAAGGCTTCAGCGGCTTTGTCTAGCTTGGCATTGCTATTTTTGATGGCTATCCGGGCAATATTGTACGAATGACCTGGAGGGGTAAAGGTTTCGCTAGGATCATCAGCCCACCACACGGCGATTTCTTTTTCGAGCTGCGTTAAGGCAATGTTCTTCTTGTAAACGTCGTAGTATTGTTGGAAATAAGGGGAATTAACCTGAGTTGATACCGGCAAAGGAAACGGCATAGGCATAGAAGAATTTACTGCCACAAAGGTGCGATTTTTACCCCAATAAGGTTGCATCGGAACCGTTCTCCCGTTTTCAGTAGGTTGCCAAGAGCCAGGGGCAGTAGGGGCTTGATAATCCGCGGGAAAATTTCGATTAAAACCTTCGTGACCACCGTCTGTTTTGGACCACTCAAAAATCGCTTTAGCCACTTCATTACCGAAAGCCTCGGAGCGCTCAATGACTTCTTGGTTGCTCTCTGCCAAAAAACCTGTTCTTAAAGTGGACGCCAAGGAATCAGCCATCTTTTTTGCTGCTTCAGGAGCATTAGACCAGAGATTTTTGGCCATAAAAAGCTGCGCTGCATTGGCACTAGCCGCCCAATGATATTCTTTTCCCGATTCTGGTTGCGGGAGCGTTTTCAAACCATTTAACTGTCCCACAAGAGAACGATTAGCCTTGATACCTGGCACTACCGATTCATAGAGGGCTAAGCCAGCATATCCCAACGCCCTCGAAGCCACAGGAGGCGTAAAACCAGGGCTTTGCCGAATTAATTTCAGGCTCATTTCCGACCATTTGAGGGCCACGTCCGCGCTATAAGTCTGCGTTTCCTTTGAATTATCGGCAGGATTTGTAGGGTCATTCGGTGTTCTACAGCTATATATTGTAAAAGCCAACAATACCGCCACTGCGGCATAATAGGCCCTTCGGTAAAGCAGTTGGGGTAAAGTTTTTTTCATGTTGCCTAGTATAAATTAGCGTCTTTAGAGGAAGAGATACTAAAAAACACTTCAAAAATAGTGCCAATTTAAAGATAGTACTTGATAGTAACTCTGGAAGTTTTTTTTGCTTACAAGAAGTGTGTTAGCGAATCATTGGAAACTCTCCCGAAGCATGACGTTGGCCCATTGCTACGTAATGAGCAGCACTTTCTAATAAACGAGATGCTATCGACTCAGGAAGCTATTTTAGCACTTTTCCAGGGGTTCCGAGGACCATCGAAAAATCGGGCACTTCCATGCCTTCAGTAACCAACGCATGAGCGCCAATAATGCAGAATTTACCGATTTTGGCATTGTTCAGAATCGTAGCCCTCATGCCAATGAGCGAGCCGTCGCCGACCGTAGCACCGTGTACAATGGCCCCATGCCCCACCGTCACATCATCCCCGATGATTGTCGGCGCCCCTTCATCTGCGTGTAGCACCGCGTTATCCTGAATATTGGAGCGATGGCCAATGGTAATTTTTTCAACATCGGCCCTTATCACGGCTCCGTACCATACAGAAACCTGCTCGCCAAACGATACCCGCCCCATGACCGAAGCAGAGGAGGCAATAAAAATGGCCTTGTGGTTGTCCATAAAACGATAAACGTTTATTGGTTAACTTTGAATCGCTTCTTTGATGTCGTCAATGATTTTTTGGGCTAGATGATCCGCCGTAGAAGCAGTTTCTGATTCTGAATAAATCCGAATAATGGGTTCTGTATTCGATTTACGCAGATGAACCCATTCTTTATTAAACTCAATCTTCACGCCATCAATGGTATTGACAGGGTTTTTGGCATATTTTTTGCTAATTTTTTCCAGTACACCGTCTACATCAATGTCAGGGGTCAATTCAATTTTATTTTTCGAAATGTGATAACTTGGATAGGTCTGGCATAACATAGACGCTGACTTGCCGAATTTGGCCAAATGACTCAAAAACAAGGCAATACCGACGAGTGAGTCACGACCATAGTGCAAATCGGGGTAAATAACGCCACCATTGCCTTCACCGCCAATGACCGCGTCGTTGGCTTTCATCATTTCAACTACGTTTACCTCTCCCACCGCCGAGGCAAAATAAGCACCTCCTGCTTTCAGTGTGATGTCGCGCAGCGCGCCAGTTGAAGAAAGGTTGGAAACTGTATTTCCCACTTTATTTTTCAATACATAATCAGCAACAGCCACCAACGTATATTCTTCACCAAATGGTTGCCCATCTTCACAAATAAGCGCTAGACGGTCTACATCGGGGTCTACTACCACGCCCAAATCAAAATCACCCCGGGTCATTTCACGACTGATTTCAATTAAATTTTCGGGAAGCGGTTCTGGATTATGGGCAAAGTCACCAGTGGGTTCACAGTTTATAAGTTTAATGTTTCCTTTTTCAATGCCCAACGCCTCCAAAAGCATCGGAACGGCAATCCCTCCCGTAGAGTTTACAGCATCGACGGCAATTTTAAAGTTCTTGGCGACGATGGCCTCTTTATCCACCAACGGCAACGCCAAAATCATTTCGATATGTTTCTGAAAATAGGAGTTATCTACCCGATAAGAACC
>JAIXPV010000406.1 GCA_027486105.1 Runella sp.
ACACCAGGAGTCAATGATTTAGTAAGCAAACTTAACGCTACTGAGTGGAATCAATTACAACAAGGTTTGAAAGCTGTTGATAATCTTTCGATTGGATTGCCTCGCTTTACCCTTGAATATGAAGTATATTTAAACAAAGTGCTCGAAAAAATGGGCATGCCGTCGGCCTTTCTCCCTAACGTCGCCGATTTAAGCAAAATCGGCAAAACGCAAAAGCTAAACGTTGGTTTTGTTAAGCAAAATACCTACGTGGCGGTCGATGAAAAAGGGACCGAGGCCGCAGCCGTGACCACCATCGGAGTAGAGCTAACTTCGCTTCCTCAAACATATTACGCAGACCGCCCATTTGTTTTAATCATCAGCGAGAAAACGTCTGATACCGTTTTGTTTATGGGAAAAATAGTTAATCCTTCTTAAATCAAAACCTTATTATATACCAAAAAAAGGCGCATATGCGCCTTTTTTTGGTATATAATAGGAAAAAATCTATTTGCTTGGAACAAACAAAACTGCATCTGCCACTACGACACCGCGCGCATTTTGATTGGTAATCTCTACAAAGTTTTCATTTCCCTTTGCAAACTGATACGTGCCCAGTTTAATCCAGTCATTTACCTGTGTTTGCGAAGCAACCAATACTTCTTCGATACTCGTAGCAGTCTTTACTCTGACCAGGGTTTGGCTCGCTTTGGCTTCGTCGGCAGCCTCACCGGGGTTTCCTCCACCGCCCGTTGGGCTTGGGTTATAGACATACACTGCATACCTTCCCGTTTTAGGAATCTCTGGTGTGAAGCGTACACTGTTTTTTTCTTTACCTTTCGAATTGTCTACTAGCTGAGTCGCAGCATATTTTCCACCCGTTTTAACGGTTGTCCAATTTCCGGCTACAGTTATTTTTGTCGGTGTAACGTCGTTGTCCAATAAAATTTCTGCTTGGCTTCCGTCCATTAAAGGGTTGAAAAGTAACGCGTTCTGAAGATTGGTTACGTTTATTTCTTGCACCGGCTTTTTGGTATCAATAGCCATCACTGCCGCCACGGCCGAGGCCTGGGCTAACGCCATGAAAACAGGCTCCATGCGAATAGAACCGTACGCAATATGGGTGGCAGAAAGACAAACTGGAACAAAGAGATTCTCGCAATCAGTCTTTTTCGGAATCAATGAACGATAACTGATAGGATAGGGGGGAAAGCCTCCTACCTGTACATCTCCTTCATTACGAACTTCCATTTTACCAGTTTTTGGATTCTTGAACAAAATACGCTGGCAATTGTGCGAATCCATCGTGTAAGCAGCTAATCCAATGCCATCTTTGACTACTTCGCGTCCCTCACAGTTGTGTTGAGTCATCACGTATTCACCCACCAAACGACGTGCTTCCCGGATGTACAGCTGTGGGCTGAAGTGGTCATTGTCAAGATATTCATCCTTTGGATAACCCCATTCCAACATTTGCTCACGCAGATGCTCAGGCATCCGTGGGTCATGCCCCACAAAATAGAGGAACCCTTTGGTGTAGTCTTCGTGGTCTTTGATGATTTTCTTACGGGTTTCATAATCGGCTTCTGCATAATCATGGTTCATGCCAATCATATCGGTCGAAAACCCTCCTTTGTTATTGATATCGGTTTTTGAATTGGGCATATCCGCAATGTGCATGACACCCCAATTAATGTGTGGTGGTTTTTCAATGGCTACTTGCCGCAATAAGAGTTCATACTTGGTTGAATCATAGCGCTCAGGACGCGTGATTGGAATACGATTGGCCGGGTCTTTGGTCAGACACAGTCTAAAATTATAGGTTTGTAAAAGCTTATCTCCCGAGCCGTTGGGGGCCAATGCCGCCGTTGATATTCCCCACAACAAGCCACTAGAAGCGTCTCCTGGGATTTTGTATGGATCTACGCCTTCGGGAAACTGGTGTTTATCCAATAGTTGCACGCCATTCCACGTCTCGTTGTATTGGCTATTCGCCTCACGCCCTA
The DNA here is from genome assembly GCA_027486105.1 of Runella sp. GTDB lineage: Bacteria > Bacteroidota > Bacteroidia > Cytophagales > Spirosomataceae > Runella. Next base: position 1,986 of record JAIXPV010000406.1, read on the forward strand.
CGGTATAACTTACGCATGATTTGGCCATCAAATCTCCTTCGTAAGTGCAATCAATAAACATTTTTGCTTTTACTGTTCGTAGCCCCAGGCTAGGCTGATTAGAGGGTTCTACGGTGATTTCCTGAATCTTACCTTCTTTTTTGGTGGCAGACACCAAACGATACTCAAACCAAACTGGAAAATCACCTTTTTTCACATATTCTTTGAACAGGTTTTCGGCTACGTGCGGCTCAAAAGTCCATTGTTCAAACTTCCCGTAGTGTTGTCCTATCTGGCGGTAAAAATCCCTTGCAATGCCCGTAATCGCATATTTATTGCCAATATCGGTTTGTCCTAAACCACCCGAACTTAATCCTCCTAAATGCTTTCCAGGTTCAATAAGCAACACTGTTTTGCCCGCTTTTTTAGCAGTATAGGCAGCAATGACTCCAGCCGAAGAACCGCCATACACACAAATATCATAGGTTTGGGCCACCGTTGGTGCAAGAATCGAAACCATTAAAATGAACAGAAGAGCTATGCGTTTTTTCATATATGTTGGATTTATAAGAAAAAGATACAGACCTTTGAAACTTACTTTGAGGCGTAAAGTGGCTAAATCCTTCGGCGAAACGGCACTATTTTCTTTGAATCTTTCGTTAGAAACATAAACAACCTTGGTTACACCATAAATATAGTATATGAAAAAGTTTTCGACTTCTTTGTTTATTCTCCTTTTCGCTGCGGTTTCTTCGGTACATGCTCAGAGCGTAGAGTGGGGATTAAAAGCGGGGGTACAAATGACCCAATTTATGGGCCGTGATTTTGAAGGGGTATTGGCTACGTCAAGTTCACGGATACCCGAAAAAATTTCTTCAAAAGGAGGCTCAACTTTTGGTTATACCTTAGGAGGCTATGTTCGTTCAACTGAAAATGTATTTTTACAAGGAGAATTACTGGTTTCCGTCAAAGGAGCTCAATTGGAACGGCTCAGTACATCGACCAAAACAAGTGTGCAATACGGGCAGTTAGACATTCCGTTTTCGATTGGTTATAAACACAATCAATTTGAAATCAGCGGAGGCCCTCTGTTGTCTGTTCAGCTGTTTGAAAACGGGACATTGAAGGAGTTTTTATCCCAATATTCAAATACACCGCTTTCCTTTTCTCCGTATAAATCGTACGCATTTGGTTATCATGCAGGCATTGGAGCGCACTTCAATAAGTTAGGGATCAATCTTCGTTATTTGGCCAGCATTCAGCCAGTTAGTGATATGTATATTTCATACACCACGGCAGGCAGCGATCCGCAATTACGAGAGAGTCTCTTTCAACAAAATTTCGGGTCGTTACAGTTAGCAATTTCTTATCGACTAAGTAAATAATTGGACAATTAAAAGAGCCATCCCGACATTACATCAGAATGGCTCTCTATAGGGGTGGGGGAATAACCTTCACCCTTTTTTTATACCTAGGACATAATTCAATCCCTACGTTTGTTAATTCTTAGCGCCGCCTTGTTGGCCTGTTTTCGGTTGCTGGCTTTGCTGAGCTTCACGCATGGGGTTGGGGCCGCGCTGGAATCCTTGCGACTTAAACAATTGGAATTTGGTCGGTTGAGCTGGCTGACGCGGAAAACTGTTGCTTTCTTCGTCAATATCGGCAATCTCACGATACGGATCCAATGTCCATTGAACTACCTTCTTTTTACTGGTAATAACTTTGGAAACATTTTGGTCGTTCAATCGCCAGATTTCAGCTGGGAATCTTGCTACAGAATCGGTTCCATCCTCAAATTGCATCTTTACAATCACAGGCATGGGCAATCCTCCTTTGTTTTTTACTTTCAACGTGTAAAAGTTCACTCCTGATTCCACCAGCTTCCGCTCATCGGGCGTTAGGCTGGCCAAATAAGATTCATATTTCTTCTTGTCGGCTTCGGTGACTTTGTAAGGGTCATAGGTGTTATAGAAATCCTTCATGTCGGGATTTTTATCCACCACTGATTCTTTGATGTAGTCTTTGTCGCGCTGGCGAGCCACGGTGTTGCGTTTGGCTTCGGCTTGCTTTTTCGCTTCTGCTTTGTTGATTTCGGGGTTTTGGGTATCTAGTGCAAACCATTCCACCTCGACTAAGTCTTGGTCAACAGGCTCAGTGCCATAAAACCAACCTTTCCAGAACCAATCCAAATCTACGCCCGAAGCATCTTCCATAGTGCGGAAGAAATCAGCGGGGGTTGGATTTTTAAATGCCCAACGGCGGCTGTACTCTTTGAAGGCGTAGTCAAACAGTCCGCGTCCCATTACGGTCTCGCGTAAGATGTTGAGGGCTGTGGCTGGCTTTGCATACGCATTGGGACCATAAAGCATGATATTATCGGAACTGGTCATGATAGGCACCAGGTTTTTGGCATCCTGTTTCATGTAATCTACAATAAACTGCGGTTCTCCTCTTCGGGTTGGAAAATCTTTGTCCCATTCTTTTTCAGCGAGATACTGTACAAAAGTATTCAGGCCCTCATCCATCCATCCCCACTGACGCTCATCTGAA
>JAIXPV010000595.1 GCA_027486105.1 Runella sp.
TCCACTCAGTAGCGTTAAGTTTGCTTACTAAATCATTGACTCCTGGTGTGCTGGTTGGTACCAATACCGTCATAGCATATCGGCCATTGCCGTAGGGAAGTTCATAAGCAAAATACCCATCACGATTGGCAAACGAAATTTTGCTTTTCATTTGCATCATTTTGACATTTTTCGTTCTACTTTCAGCCAGTTGAAATGGATAATCGGTGGTTTTTTGCTCGTCAAAACTTGTCGTCCAATCTCCTTTGAAATACAGAGCATTCATCAAAAACAACACCATTTGCGGCTCTATTGTATCAAGTACTTTTTTGATTTTTCCGTTAGTTTTGTTGCTTGCCCACGTGTTTAAGGGCGTAGCGTCCGAGCCACTAAATTGTGACGCTTCTGCCTTAAAAGAACTTTTTAAGATGTTAACAAAGTCGGTTTCGGGCTGAAACGTATTTCGATTCCATACCGAATTTGCTAAACCTAGCGTAACTTTAGGATCTGCTTTAGGGAGACCTTCTATGAGTTTTAAATAAGTTGCGTTGGCGTCTGCCAACGAGATTCCGTTCAATTTTAGGGTTTTTTGAATCTCGTCGGCAGTTTGTCCGTTTGCACCGTTGAGCAACATACCCAGCGCCATGTGTAGACTCAAAGGTGATACAAATACGTTTTTGTCGGAGGGCTCTTGCTCATTAAGCCTTTTAAAAAAATCAAAGGCAAAGTCGTCGGTACGACCAGCAAAGTTTTCGGGGATTTTCACCTCTTCGCCCGTGGGCGAAGGGACACTGGAACGGCATCCCAAGGCCACCCAAAGCAACATCAGGGTTGCGGCGATGACCAGTACACACTGAAAAAATGATGATGTTCTCATGGCTAAAGCTGTTCTAGGAATAGGGGTCATACCTATCAAATTTTTGGATGTAAACTGGTGCTATGACGTTGTTGATTGTATAACGGTTGGAACTTGAATAAATTTTTTTTTTTTTTTTTAACCTTTGTGCGAAGCATTTGCATCTACCTTTTGAAACAGCCTGATTATGGTCAAAATTTTACAACTGTTCACGAGCGAAGCCCAATTGGTAAAATCCTTACAGAAGGGAGATGCCAAGGCACAACGCCACCTGTACGAAAAGTACTCGGCGCGGTTGCTGGCAGTGTGTGTGCGGTATATAAACGATAAAATGGAAGCAGAAGATGTGATGATTGAGGGGTTTATGAAGATTTATGACCGTATCGACCAATTTAAGGGAGAAGGTAGTTTTGAAGGTTGGATGCGTCGATTAATGACCAATGAAGCCTTGATGTATTTGCGCTCTAAGCGCCATATTGAAGTAGATATTGATGCGCCAGAAGCACAACATCTTCCCAATTATGAATGGGCTGATGCCACCCTCGAAGCGGATGATTTAATGGGGGTTATCGCAAAGTTACCAACAGGCTACCGGACAGTGTTTAACCTGTATGCCATCGAGGGATATTCACATGCCGAGATTGCCGAGCAGCTGGGAATTACTGAAAGCACCTCAAAGTCACAATTGCATAGGGCACGTGCCTTGCTGCAAGACATGATAAAAGAAATGGAAAATTTAAATCAAACCGCTGAAGCGGTGAAAAGTTTAAAAGGCAAATAACGATGAAAAAGCATCCTATTGACAAACTCTTTGCCCAAAAGCTCAAGGAAGCTGAAATCAAACCGCGTGATGAAGCGTGGGAGAAACTGCAGCTGCGTATGCAGCAAAACAAAAAACGGCGAATCGGTGGTTGGTGGCAGCAAGGGCCTTGGTTGGCGGCGGCAGGTGTGTGCTTGCTGTTGGTAGCCGGTTGGTTGACTTGGCGCTCAAATTCGTCAACTGAAATTAACTTGGCACAACACACCCTCCTACCCCAATCGAAAACCATAGAAGATAAAGAAGTCGTTGCTCCCCAAGAAAAAATAAAAATAGCACCAGAGGCACCACTTGCCAAACAAGAACAAATGGCCGCCATGCTAAACAAGCCAGAACCTATCAAACAAGCGGCTCGGCCAAATACCACCAACACTGCACCTGAATTGAAATCAGCGCCTGTTAGTCCTCAACCAATGGTGGCCGTTTTGCCAGATACACATAAGTCTGAGAATCAATCCAAACCCGAAAACGCGCCAGGGCCTATAGTCGAAAATCCCCAGAGAATTGCTCAGACATCGACTCAACCAGAGGTTACATCTGGAGCAAAGACCGTGGTGTTGCAGTTGCCCGAATTAAAAGAAACGTTAGTGGCTGCCAATGTAAAAGAACCCATTGCTGAGCCCAGAATAAAATCGGAGGAAACTACATCTCTGTCGGATGAATTAGAAGACGATATTCTCAACAAACCCCGTAAATCCACTCGTATGGCCAAAGTATGGAAGCAATTGAAAAATGCTAAGAACGGCGAACGCGTAGACTGGGACGAAGTAGGATTCAATCCGAATAAAATGTTGGCTAAAGCCACTGGTAAGGAACGTAATTAAATCAACCATGAAACCACTAAGTAGCAAATTTAACATCAATACAGCCATGAAAAAGTCAATTGTAACCTTTGTTTTAGCGTTTATCGCTTTTGTTGCGCAAGCCGAAAAATATATTCAAAAAGGAGATTCCTTGATCGTACAATTCGGGAACAATACCCGCTTGATTATCCAAGCCAAGGATAAAGAAGGGATTCAGAGCCTTCGTCAATATGACCTCAACAAAATTGTTCGGGATATGGGTGCCGCATTGGATTCTAACAGTAAAGAAACCTACATCTACATCAACGAGCAAAACGGTCGTAAATACTTAAAAGATACGGTTTTAGTTATTAGCCGTAAAGACGGAGAAGTTAAAATTACGATTAATGAGCCCAGTCAAAAATCGTCAGATTCCAAGGACAATGATGTGAAAAGTTCGGAAAACAATAAAGACGACGGAACGGTTACGCGTAGTGTAACACGGCGTTATAAAAGTCCACGAAATGGGTTTGATGTATTGGTGGGCCTGAACACGTATGCCAAAAATACGCCACTAAGTTATCAGGAATCAGATTATGACTTATTGCCGTGGGGGTCGCGCTTTGTAAGTCTTACATGGGTGAGAGGGGCTGCTATAAGTAGAGGAAAAGATGCCTCCTTGGGCTTAGATTTAGGAATCGACGTTTCGTGGTACAACATGATGTTTGACGGAAATAATACCGTTCAGAAAGATACGCGTGCTATTTCATTCCCTTTGGTAAATACCTCTGGAGATGTGCATAAATCAAAGCTAACGTCTGCTTATGTGAATCTTTCGCTGATGCCAACGTTAGCCATCCACCATGGCCCCATCTCTTACCTAAGTGTAGGAATGTACGGAGGGTATCGATTAGACAGTTACACAAAAGTTCAGGAAGAACGTAAGGGACGCTCAGAACGTACACATTCCAATTTTCATTTAAATGATTTTCGTTATGGGATTGGGGCTGAACTAGGAATTCGTCATTTTCCAGATTTATTTATGCAGTATGATTTGGGAGAATTATACCAAACAAATAAAGGGCCTGCTGTGCGTATGATTAGTTTCGGGATTCGTTTATAATATTCATAACTAGGCGGTTAAAAGCTTTTTGAACATTCCAATCGGGCTTTTAACCGCTTTTTTTTTGTTTCGAAAAAACTTCTGTAAAATATTTTTTTCACTAAAGGTTTGAATTAAAAGCAAAACCTTATACATTTGCGACTCCAAAAGAAAATCAAACAGCTTTTGGGTGCTTTTTAAGAGTAACAAGGGGGTGTACCAGAGTGGCCAAATGGGGCAGACTGTAAATCTGCTGGTTCATACCTTCGGTGGTTCGA
>JAIXPV010000169.1 GCA_027486105.1 Runella sp.
CAGTACGAACACGATATTTATGGCTACTATATTCACCCGCTTTGGGATGACATTGATTCTGAAACACTCTATGTAAAAATCCTTTTTGCCGACTATAAAAAGACCTTTGCGGTCATTGAGTTGTTTGGCGAATGGAACGATACCCTACACAACGACATCATGTATTTCAAGCGCAATGTCATTGACCATTTATTGGCGGAGGGTATCAGTCAATTTATTTTGATTGGAGAAAACATTCTCAACTTTCACGGCTCCGACGACGAGTATTATGCCGAATGGTTTGAAGAAATTGAAGACGGATGGATTGCCGTAGTCGGCTCCCGCGACCACATCGAACGCGAATGGAAGCGCTATCGCTTAGATTATTATCTCAATTTTGGCGGCACTCTCCATTTGGAAAACTGGCGCACCATGCAGCCGCAACCTTTCTACGAACTGGTCAAAAGTTTGATTACAAGGCGATTAATGTAAATACATACAAGAAAAACACTTCATTTATTGATGAATTAATACGAACTACGCCTAATAAAAGTCCCCTCATTATAGCATTCTAAAGTAAGTTTTGGTGCATGTATGCCTTTTTCTTAAAAATACGCCCATGCATTACAATCGTCGTCAGTTTATAGAAACCCTTACCGCCAGCAGTGCGGCCTTATTGACCCACTCGGCCACGGCTTTTGCTCCCAAAGCACTTCCTATTTCATCCAACCAATATGCGTGGATTACATTTTATAACCGCGACAAGCGCGATTGGAACGCCGATTTGGATGCGTCTTTGGCAGAATACGTCAAATCAGGGCTAACGGCTTATGAGCCCAGTTTCTCCAACGTAGAAGAGGTAAAAAGGCTGGCTCCGTTGCTCAAAAAACATAATTTAACTATGCCTTCGGCTTACGTAGGCAGTGTTTTACACGACGCCACGGAGGGGAAACGTTCTATCGAAACAGCCTTGGCTATTGCTGAAGCAGCGCAACCTTTAGGATTGAAAATATTAGTTTCCAACCCCAGCCCGTTGAAATGGGGTAGCAGCGACATTAAGAATGACTCCCAACTGATTGAGCAAGCCAAAAATCTGGAGTTTTTAGGTAGCGAACTTCGCAAACGCGGCGTAACCCTGGCCTATCATACCCACGATGTGGAGCTTCGCGCTGGAGCCCGCGAGTTTCACCACATGCTCCAAAATACTGACCCAAAAAACGTAGGATTCTGTCTAGATGTACATTGGGTGTACCGGGGCGCAGGCAACTCACAAGTAGCCCTTTTTGACGTCGTAAAAATGTACGGCAAGCGCGTAGTAGAATTGCACATCAGGCAGTCGGTGGGCAACGTTTGGGGAGAAACTTTCAGTGAAGGCGATATTAACTATCCACGCCTAGTGCGTGAGTTGCAAGCGCTGAAAGTGAAGCCCTTGCTTGTGTTAGAGCAATGTCTGGAGAGCCAATCGCCCAACACCGTAAAAGCGGTGGAAGCCCACCAACGCGATTTGGCCTACGCAAAGCAAGTATTTGCTGGCTGGTTATAAGCCAACGTCGGCGAGGTTTGAAACCTCGTCGACGTTAAATTGTATCAATATTTCTTACTCTTAAAATTTCAACCCAACACTTACCAAAAAATTGCGCCCCGCCTGCGGGTAGTAAAAATTTTCGGTGGTAGTCTGCCCCCCGAAAATGTAGCTGTAGGTGTATCCGTTGGATTCGTACAACTCGTTGAAAATGTTGTTGGCCAAGGCGCTCACCGTGATTTCGTTCATCCATTTAGGCTTAACACGATAAACCAGCCGAAGGTCGTTGGTAAAATATGCATCCAACTTGCGGCCTTCGTTGGAAGTATTGTCCAAATATTGCTTCCCTACGTACTTGGTCAACAACGCCACCTCTAGGTTTTTCAGGGGCGTGTAAATAAGTTGGCTTCCTACAATCACATTGGGCGAGAGGGCTATGTTTGAATTGCCGTGGTTTGTGGTTTGATAACCGCCATTTTCGTCGTCGTAATTGACAACGTACTCCGTAAAATTCTTGATTTTGTTTTGGCTGAACGTCGCGTTGGCATTCCATTTCCATTGCTTGCTCAACTGCGCCCCAAACTCCAATTCAATTCCCGCACGGTAGCTTTCTGGCACGTTGATTTTAATGGGGTTGCCCACGTCGTTCAACTGCCCCGAAACAACCAATTGGTTTTTGTAATTCATATAATACCCACCCACAGATGCCGCTACGCGGCCTTTTTGGAAACGATAGCCAAACTCTAAGTCACGCAATACCTCGGGTTGGGGTTGAATCTGACGCGTAGATTCCGTAAAATCATCACGGTTGGGTTCGCGATGCGCCAAACTGAAAGAGGCAAAGGCCGTACTACTTTCCGACACCTGATAGGTTAGGCCTCCTTTAGGATTGAAAAAAGTATAGTTGACATCGTGCGATTGCTGCCGTTGCTGGTTGTCGTCGCCTTTTACAAAATAACCGATTTTTCTGATTTGAGCATCAGCAAATACATTCAGTTTATCAGTGAGTTGATAATACACCTTTCCGTATACATTGAAATCGGTTTTCATGCCAACGTTTTGGTAATACCGCTGGCGAATGCTGCTATTACTCGCAAAGCGCGCCCAAATCACTTCCCCAAAGTGGTTACCATCGTATTGATTCCACCCTCCGCCGATGTTGGCCGTGAGCTTTTGGAAGCTGTTATAATCTAGCGAAAACGTAGTTCCATAGAAAGAATTATCCAACCACCGACGACGAACCAAATCGCTGCGCGTAATAGTGTCTCCACCCACAATCACTGAGGGCAATTTATAGTTGCTAAGCCTATCGTTGTCGCGATATTGCTCATAATACCCACGGCCTTTTACCAAAAATCCGTTGAGGTTAAACGTCCAGTTTTTGCTGAGTGTATGCGACGAGACCAGTTGATAATGGTCTTGCCGGTAGTTATCTACCTGGTTATCATACAAATACAAATTGTACGTCCGGCTATCAGAATTTAAGAGGTTTTGGGCATCCCGCTCATTCAGGCCATTGCGGTCGATGTAAGCCAACATTCCTTCGCGGTCGCCCTTGAGACGCGCTTGGGGGGTTCCTTCCCATGCTTGGTAAGTTACTTCTTTACCCGAAAATACGTTTAAACGCACCGAGCTTTTCTTCCCAAAATAAGCCCCTGAGACATAAAACGACCCTAAATCTGACTTAGCGCGGTCTATAAAGCCGTCGGAGGTGATTTTTGATAAGCGAGCGTCCAACGTAAATTTGTTATTCAATAAGCCCGTACCCGCCATAATCGTATGCTTACGGGTTTTGAAAGAACCCACCGAATTGTTGATTTCGGCATAGGCTTCTTTTCTGAATTCGTTGGTGTTGATGTTGACCGTAGCCCCAAATGCCGCCGCCCCGTTGGTAGAAGTCCCTACCCCACGCTGAATCTGCACACTGCTAACCGACGAGCTAAAATCAGGCATATTTACCCAAAATGTTCCTTGGCTTTCGGCATCATTGTACGGAATCCCGTTGATAGTCACGTTGATACGCGTGGCATCCGTGCCTCTAATACGCAATCCCGTATACCCAACACCCGCTCCCGCATCTGAGGTAGTGACGAGTGAGTGCGTGAAATTGAGCAATATGGGCAGATCTTGCCCTAAATTCTGTTTACTCAATTCAAGTTTTCCAACATTGGTAAACGCTACCCCCGAATTCTGATTGGCTCGGGTAGCGTTAATGACCACTTCATCGGCAGAGAAAGAACTGCGGACTAATTTAATTTCTACGTTTGAATTCGAACTTTGAAGGGAAGCCAGCACCACTTTCTGGTTCTCATAGCCAACGAACGAAAACTCCAGTAAATCAGTGTCTTTAGGAAGATTTTTTAGCAAGAATTCGCCTTTTTCGTTTGTTACCGTTCCCCGAAAACTTCCAGCTCGGATGGTTGCTCCCGGCAGCGGTTTGCCGTCTTCGGCGTCAACGATTTTGCCCGATACAGATAGGTGGGCAAGTGAAGGCACGTACAGCAACACTCCCGTTGCCACGGCCAAAAACCAAGATGTAAACTTTAGCATTTTTAATTCCCTCCGCCGGCATTACCCGGTTCAGGTGGTAAGGGTATAATCTCAGCCCGTCATGTTAGGGCACCCCGTTTTGTAAAAAATTCTGCACGTCAGAACTGACTGCAAAGGTAAGAGGATAACTTAGAAAAATGCAAATATGTTTTTAGTTGGGTGTTTTTCGCTTCGTTCTGTTCAACCATTTCTGCTGAATTTTGTACGACAGCCACGCGCTTGCCGCGCCCGAGACGGCGCCCGCCAAAATATCACTCGGGTAATGCACCCCCAAACGCATTCGTGAATACCCCACCGCTCCTGCCCACGCATAAGCCGGCACAATGACGTACCATTTACGGTAATTGATGGCCAAGGTCGTAGCCGTTGAAAACGCCACCGTGGTATGGCCCGACGGAAACGAATAATGCGGCTCTTCACCTTCTACTCGCGCCGCAAAAAGCGTGGGATGCTCAATAAAGGGCCTGTCTCTCAACACAATTCGTTTGGTTACCTGCGTGATACCTGTCCCAATCACAAACCCGCCTAGGGCCTGCCAGCCCTGTTGTTGCAAGGTCTTATTTTTGGTCGAAAAACCCGCAATCAACAAGCCCGCTGGAAGCGCTAAGCTCAATGGCTTGGCCGTAGACGAAATAAACTTTGCCGTACTTACAGTGGTCGGTTGTATGGAGCCATACACATCTTGCAGCAGGCGCGTATCTAAATTTTGGGCGCTTATTTTCCACGAAAACAAACACAAAAAGAGAAGGTATTTTTTCACTGACAAAACGATTGTAGGCAAGAAGTTAGGTCAAATATAGTTTTGCTACCGCAATCAACAATACTGAAGCCAAAATATAGCGCAATGTTTGCAGGTTAAACTTAAAACTTCCCTGATAGGCTCCAGCAAACCCACCCACCAAAGCCGCTACTAGCCAAGAAGTTAGCTGACCATTGGGTTCAAGTCCTTTTTGAAACAACCCGTATAGCCCCGACATAGAATTAACAAAGATAAACAAAGCCGAAACTGCGGCCGTTTCTTTCACCCGTCCCCAGCCCAACAACAAAATAACGGGACTCAGGATAATGCCCCCGCCAATGCCCAACATCCCGGACAGTAAACCAATAGCTGCTCCAACGACTAAAGCTCCCACTAAATGCACGGGTTTATTTTCGGCTTTTTCAACGGGTTGAAAGAGCATCCGCGCAATGGCAATGGCCAAAGCTACGGCCAATAATTTTTTATAGAGTGAATCTGTAATCGGCAGTGTAGCACCAATGTAGGAAAGGGGAATGCTCGCAAGGGCAAAAGGCCAGAATAAATTCCACCGAAAATGCCCCGCTCGGTAATATTGAATGAACGCAACGAGAGAAACAAATACGTTGAGAATCAAAGCCGAAGATTTCATTAAAGCGGGCGACGTACCAAAAATAGCCATCAGCGCCAAATACCCACTTGCCCCGCCATGCCCGACGGAAGCGTACAAAAAAGCCATTATGCCAATCAACAGCGGTTGCCAATACTCTTGCATCATTCAGAGATTCGTTACTCCCTCAAATATATAACGCTTTCTGATTCTTAGCAACCCGTCACTCAATCCTACTTTTTGCGGCGTATGCGAAAGAGTTTAACCAACGGCTCAACATAGTCTTGTTGGGAATCAATGGCTACGTAATTGATGTCGTTTTGACGAGCAAATTGTTCGATTTTTTTTCCCACCTGCGCAAAATCTTCTCGTACCCGTTTACGAAACCACGGAGAAGAGGCATTCACCCAAACGGTACGGTTAGATTCAGGATCTACCATCGGAATAATGCCCAAGCGTGGCAAATTTGTTTCGCGCTTGTCGAGCAAGTGCACCATGACCAAATCGTGCTTACGCGCCAAGGCCCGTAGATTGTGCTCGTAGTTTTTATCGATAAAGTCGGAAATAAAAATCACTACGCTCCGGCGTTTGAGTACGTTGAGGCTAAATAAAATACCTTCTGCTAAGTTGGTTTTAGAGGATAAAGGTTTGAGTTTGTACAATTCGGTAATCACCTCGTAGCCGTGCTTCATGCCGTTGGAGGGGCGAATGTACTTTTCTTTTTGGTCCGAAAAACACAGTAAACCCACATGACTTGCTTCCTGAATCGCCGATAACGCCAATACGCCACAGATCTCTTTGGCGGTATCCAATTTTGAATGATTGGCGTGCCCCACTTGCTGAGAGCCACTCACGTCTAAAATAAAAAAAACGGTTTGCTCTTTCTCTTCCCTGAAAATCTTCACGAACGTTCCATGACCTTTGGCCGATACATTCCAGTCGATGGTTCGCACGTCGTCGCCGTATTGGTATTCGCGCAAATCCGCAAACTCTACCCCCGAGCCTTTAAAAACCGACCGAAAGCTACCGCGCATGTCGGCATTGACGGCTTTCCGAATCCGAATCTCGTACTGACGAATCTTTGTAATAAATTGCTCAATCATGCGTATTTTTGTAGCTCAGTACCTCAAAAATACAAAATTCAGTCATGATACGCCGTACCCTCCTTTATTTTTCCGTTTTCACTTTTTTGCTCTATGGCTGTCAGGACGAACCAGAAATTCCTGAGGGCACCGTACCCGAAGCAAAAATGGCGCAAATTTTAACCGATATTCACATTATCGAAGCGAGAGTGAGTAGGCTAGGCATGACATCACTCGATTCTTCCACGATTGTTGCTGAGTACATGAAGGCCAAAGTCTTTAAAAAATACGGTGTCGATTCGGCAACTTACAATCGTAGCTATCAATTTTATTCTACCAATCCTGTTTTCATGGAGCGTATTTATGACAACGTGGTGAAAGATTTGGAAATCCGCCAAAAGAAAAAAAATTACAAAGGTTTGTAAGATGACTATTCCAGAAGAACTCAAAAAGGCCATTGTCCAAATGCCGCAAAAAGAAAAAGACAAACTTCTTCTTCGATTGATTGGAAAAGACGGCAACCTTGTGCAACGGCTTGAATTTGAACTGATTGAAATGGGAGACACTGTTCAGAGCCGTCGCGATGACATCAAACGCCGAATTCTGAAAAGCGCCCAAATGAACCACAATACCCCCGGCTGGATGATGATGGACATGCGCGATCTGTCGGGGGCTATCAGTCAACACCTCAAAATTACGAAGGATAAATACGGAGAAATTGAATTGACCATCTACCTGCTGTTAACTTTTTTTGAACAGCAGTCTTCGCTCCTCCTGATTCATAACAGCAAAAGCGATTCTTGTGCCGAATACATTGCCAAGCGCACCGACAGCGTACTGAAAAAGCTGGCAAAATTTAACCCAGATTACTACGTAGATTTTGAAAGAGACATGCAGCAACTACTAAATTATGTGCACAGTCATTGCCCAAAAAACTACGCCCGCCAATTGAACATCCCGAAAAATTGGCCATAAAAAAGGAGTTGGTGAGATTCACCAGCTCCTTTTTTTGAGTTCAGCTAAAAGATAATCAAGTCTTCAAGACTATTTCTTCACGGCCATCACCATCTTAATATCAAGCTTTGCACCTACTGCCAGCACGTCTATTAAGTCTTGTACAGAAATACTTTGGTCTACCTGAAGAATAACTGTTTTTTCCTCAACTCCCGCAAAAGTAGACGCTAAAACGCTTTCCAGCTGTTCTTTAGGCAGCGGCTCACGGTCAAGAAAATAATTTTTTTCTGCATCTACCGAGAGGGTAGTTTGCTTTTTCTGCATTTGTTGGGTAGCCGCTGCCTTTGGGAGCATCAACTTAATCACATTGGGGTTCACCATCGTCGAAATAATCAGGAAGAACAACATCAAGAAGAACATGATGTCGTTCAGCGATTGGGTGAACACTTCGGGGGCGAATCTAGCTTTACGGCGGATTTTCATAGTTCAGTCATTTCGGTCATGTATTATTTATCATGAACGACTCGTAATGGGTTTCTGTAAAACGTCAATAAAATCAAACGCCCCAGCTTGAAGTTTTAGCGCAATGCGGTCAATCTTCATGTTCAACAAGTGATAGCCCATATACGCCACCAAACCCACAATCAGACCCGCGCCAGAAGTCACCATTTTCTCGTACATCCCGCTTGCAATGGTGCTGATGTCGAAATCATTAGACAACGAAATGCTATAGAAGATGTTAATAATCCCTGAGATTGTTCCTACGAAACCCAACATAGGTGCAATACCCGCAATCACCCCAAGGTAGGCAAGGTTGCTTTCCATGCGTGAAATTTCGATATGGCTGGCGTTTTCGATGGTACTTTCAATGTCTTTGATAGAATAGCCAATACGCCCAACGGCTTTTTCAAAAATCCGTCCCGCGGCGGAGCGTTGATTACGACACAATGATTCGGCAGACTTGATATTTCCCTGTTGCACAAAATCTTTCATGTTATCAATAAAACTCTCTTCGAGTTTTCCGTTGGAATTGATGGCCAACCAACGTTCAAAAATCAAAAAAAGCGTCAGGAAGAACATAATCAGGAGGGGAATCATTACCCAACCTCCTTTTAATAATAAATCGAATAACGAGATTCCTTGGGCAGAAGTAGCAGAGGTAGCTACAGAGTCAACGGCAGTTTGCGCTTGGAGTAAAATCATTACTGGTTTGGTTTTTGCTGTGTCAAAAACGGAATGGATTAAAGGAATATTGTTTATAAGGGCCAAATATACGAATTTCTAACCGTTACGGTCAAAAATACCTCTCAAGCCCGCGGCAAATACATAACGTGCAAAACCTACACTGTTCACGAAAAATGTGACAACCCATTGGTATTTTTCATCGGCTATTGCCTTTTTTGTTAAGTATTAAAAAAATGACATTAAGGATGAGCGAACCTTCGACCATCAATCAAAAAAACAAGCCGTTTGTTCGCTTTACCGGACATCCCACTCCACACTATCATAAAGAAGAAACTGGTTTACTTAACTCTGTCGACTGCGTTATTTTTGGATTTTACGGCACCGAACTCCATCTTTTATTGCACCGTTTCCCCTACGAACCTTTGGTTGGGCATTGGGCGCTTTTGGGTGGTTTTGTGCACCCCGAAGAAAGCATCGACGACGCAGCCCGCAAAACCGTGGTAAAACTTACGGGTCTTCAGGATGTGTACATGGAGCAGGTATATACGTTTGGGGATGTGTATCGGGTTCCTACCGACCGGGTCATCACTACTTGCTATTACGCCCTTATTGAAGTAGAACCCACCCTCCATCAACTCTCTCACGAATACGGTGCCACTTGGCAGCCAATTTCGAAGATGCTCCAGTTAGAATTGGTATATGATCACTTTACGATGTTTGAGAAAGCACTGGAACAGCTTCGCCGAAAAGTACGCTACCAACCCATTGGCTTTGAACTTTTACCCGAAAAATTCACCATGTTGGAGTTACGAAATCTGTATGAATCCATCCTAGGACGTCCGCTCGACAAACGTAATTTCAGCAAAAAAATCTTAAACATGAATTTGTTGGTCAAGCTCAAAGAAAAACAAAAAGGCACTTCACGGCGAGGAGCGTATTTTTTTCAGTTTGATGAAAAACGCTATCAAGAGCTAGTTTCCAAAGGATTTTTGTTTGAAATATAAACCCTACCGAAACAAGTTCCCCCAGTTGTCAGCCACATCGTTTGTTTTGTCAAAGCC
>JAIXPV010000437.1 GCA_027486105.1 Runella sp.
AAATATATCCGTTTGTATTTTGCTCATAAATCACAAAATAGTTGTAAAAAAAAATAATTCTGACTAATTTAGTCGTATTGAGTACAAAAAATTCGGTCCACCGACCCATCCATAAACATGCCCATCGAAGTAGAAATTGATTTGGATCTTGAGCGTCTGGAGATTCTGAAACGATACCGCAGACTTCTACGTGCCGCCAAGCCCTTTCTGAAAGACAATGACGCCAAACTCATCAAAAAAGCGTTTAATCTTTCTGTTGAAGCCCACAAAGACATGCGCCGGAAATCTGGCGAGCCTTACATTTATCACCCCATTGCCGTTGCTCAGATTTGCGTTGAAGAAATCGGCTTGGGAACTACCTCTATTATCTGCGCCCTTTTGCACGATGTGGTCGAAGATACTGACTATACCCTTCAGGACATTGAGCGCCAGTTCGGAAAAAAGGTAGCGCAAATCATTGATGGCCTCACCAAAATTTCGGGGCAGTTTGAGTTTGGAACGTCGCAGCAAGCCGAAAACTTCCGAAAAATGCTGCTGACACTATCAGACGACATTCGGGTCATCATGATTAAGCTCGCCGACCGCCTGCACAACATGCGCACGCTCGACAGCATGGCGCGCGATAAGCAGTTGAAGATTGCATCTGAGACCATCTTTATCTACGCGCCTCTCGCCCACCGTTTAGGATTACATTCCATCAAGACCGAACTCGAAGACCTGTACCTCAAATATACAGAGCCTGAGGGTTTTGAAGAAATACGGAACAAGTTGAGGGCTACCCGCGCCTCCCGCGACCGTTTTATTGCCAAATTTATCGAGCCAATTGAGGATGACCTCCGCGAGCAAGGATATGATTTTGTCATCAAAGGGCGTCCGAAATCCATTTATTCCATCTGGAATAAAATGCGAAAACAGAAAAAACCCTTTGAGGAAATCTATGATTTGTTTGCGGTGCGCGTCATCATGAATTCAAAAGACGACCCCAAAGAAGAAAAATCAGACTGTTGGCACGCATATTCGATTGTCACGGACCATTATACTCCCAACATCGACCGCCTCAAAGACTGGCTGGCTACTCCCCGCGCCAACGGCTACGAATCACTCCACATAACGGTAATGTACCGCCCCGAAGGCACCGACAAAGCACAATGGGTGGAAGTACAGATTCGCTCCAAACGTATGGACGAAATTGCCGAGAAAGGTGTAGCAGCCCACTGGAAATACAAAGGCAACGACACCAAAACCACTCAGGGGATTGACCAATGGATCAATCAGGTGCGCGAAATGCTCGAAGCCACCAAAGACAGCAAAGCAGCCGCGCTGGAATTTTTGGATGATTTTAGGAGCAATCTGTTTGCCGAAGAAGTGTTTGTCTTTACGCCAAAAGGCGAGCTGCGCGTATTGCAGCGCGGCGCTACGGCCCTAGACTTTGCCTTTGATATTCACTCTGAAGTGGGTGCTCGCTGCATTGCGGCCAAAGTAAACAACTCGCTCGTGCCCATCAGCCAGTCGCTCAACAACGGCGACCAAGTGGAAATCATTACGGCCAAACGGCAGAAACCGAGTGAAGACTGGTTAAAATTTGTCGTGACTTCGAAGGCTAAAGCGCGTATCAAAGAGCTTATCAAGGAAGAGAATAAGCAGTATCTGACGGATGGACGCAGCATCATTGAACGCAAGTGCAAGATTCTGCACTTGGAAGTAACCAACGAACTAATCAATCAGCTTCGGGCGTATTTCAACTGCAAAACCCCTAACGACCTGTATTATCGTTTCGGCAAAGGCTACATCAACGCCGACGAAATCAAGAAATTCAAGCACGAGAAAGAAGCAAAGTTGAATGTGTTGGCCAAAATCAACACCGATACCATGCAAGACGGCAAGCAGTTTACCAAAGAGCTCAAAAAGATGCATGGTGAACGCGCCGACGCCGACGCACTGCTGATTGGAGAAGATATGGACAAGATTGACTATATCTTGGCCAAATGCTGTAATCCTATCCCTGGCGACGACGTATTTGGATTCGTAACCGTCAATGAAGGTATTAAAATTCACCGTACCACCTGCCCCAACGCGCCCGAATTGCTGTCTAATCACGGCAACCGCGTCATTAAAGCAAAGTGGACTTCGCAACAGAAATTGGCGTTTTTGGCGGGACTCCGTATCGAAGGCACCGACCGTGTGGGCTTGGTCAATGACCTGACCCGAATCATTTCAAACGAACTCCACATCAATATCAGGTCCATTGCGGTCGAAACAGACGAAGGTATTTTTGAAGCCATCATTAAGTTGTACGTGTACGATACCCGCCACTTAGAACAGCTTCTACAAAAACTGGAAAAAGTGGAAGGTGTATTTAAAGTCGCACGTTTTGATTGAAAATTCGTACTTTTGCCCCCGTTAATTGTTAATCGTACGGGTGCCCACGCGTCAATTATTAATTGCAATGACTGAGCACTGATGACTTTTAACCTTAACCTGTCAACCAAGAAAAAAATGCCCCAAGCCAAACACGAAAATTTAGAAGCGGCCAAACGCATCCTGACGGCTTATTTGGAACGTAAAGGTCTGCGCAAAACGCCCGAACGCTTTGCGATATTGGAGGAGATATATAGCCGCGAAGACCACTTCGACGTGGATGAGCTGTATATATCAATGAAGAATAAAAAATATCGAGTGAGCCGTGCCACCGTCTATAATACGCTTGATGTACTGGTTGATTGTGATTTAGTAACCAAACACCAATTTGGCAAAAACCTAGCACAGTACGAAAAAGCCTACGGCTATCGTCAACACGACCACATTATTTGCATGGATTGCCACCACGTAATGGAGTTTTGCGACCCGCGCGTGCAGAATATCCAAAACATGGTCGGTGATTTGCTCAAATTCAATGTATTGCACCACTCGCTCATCTTTTACGGCAACTGCCAGCGCGTAAACTGCGAAAATAAAAATAAAATAAACGAAAGACCGCAAAGAATTGAAATAGAATAACTTATGAAAGTTGACGTATTACTGGGCCTCCAATGGGGCGACGAAGGGAAAGGAAAGATTGTGGACGTTTTGGCGCCCCAATACCAAGTAGTAGCACGTTTTCAGGGCGGCCCAAATGCGGGCCACACCCTCGAATTTGATGGTTTCAAACACGTACTGCACCAAATACCTTCGGGAATTTTTCGTCCCGAAATCAAAAATATTATTGGCAATGGACTGGTTCTTGACCCGATTGTTTTGAAAAAAGAAATCGACGGACTCGCAAAATACAACCTGCCACTCAAGCAAAATCTCTTTATCTCCAAGAAAGCTTCGGTCATTGTGCCAACCCACCGTTTGTTGGATGCGGCTTATGAGCAGTCTAAAGGTGATTCCAAAATCGGCTCTACCTTGCGTGGTATCGGGCCTGCTTATCAGGACAAAGTAGCCCGTCAGGGTTTACGCATGGGCGACCTTGTTTCGCCTGATTTTAAAGAGAAATACAATCGTTTGGTTGACCAACACAAAGTCATCCTTGATTTTTATAACTACGATTATTCTTCAACACTCGCCGATGCCGAAGCAACCTTCTTTGAAGCAACGGAGTTTTTGAAAGACTATAATTTTGTAGATAGCGAATACCTCGTCAATGAAGCGATTGATGCGGGGCAAACGGTATTGGCCGAAGGCGCCCAAGGTTCTTTGCTTGATATTGATTTTGGTTCATATCCTTTCGTAACGAGTTCAAACACCACGACAGCCGGTGCCTGCACGGGTCTAGGGCTATCGCCGCGCCGTATTGGTGAAGTATTCGGGATTTTCAAAGCTTATTGTACCCGGGTAGGTAGCGGCCCTTTCCCCACCGAATTGCTGGA
>JAIXPV010000172.1 GCA_027486105.1 Runella sp.
AAAAACGAGGCTTTTAGAATAATTGGAGTGATAGGAATCGTTTTTTTTAGGGATTCGACCAGTTGCTCAATCCTGCTGATGCTGAAGGCGGGGTCATTTTCCAGCCGTAGGTCTCGACGGCGGGCGTCGTAGTCCACAAAACCTTGCGGTGCCTGTTCAAAAAGACATTGATAAAATTCTAAGGTATGTCTCACGTGTTGGCCTACGCTGCTGTCATGTAGCAGGGTCAACGGGGCGGAATACGCCGCTGGAGAAATAATTTTGAGCAAATCTTTCAGTTGCAATAAAACGTCCAGATTGGTTCGTTGGAGCAAGGTCATTTTGAAATGGCGTTAACAGTTAGACGAATAGTGACATCATCAGACATCCCGAAAGTGTTGCCTCCGATGGCCCAATCTTTACGGTTTATTTTAAAGGTTCCGCTGAAGGTAGCTTTATTGTTTGTTTCTGAAAATGTAAATGGTACTTTGACAGCTCTAGTGATGGATTTGATGGTCATGTCAAAGTACCCGATGTAGCCGTAGGTCCCCTTTTCGATTTTGGTGGATTTTAGGCTGATTTTTGGGTACTTAGCCACCTCAAAAAAGTCTTCTTTTTCGCGTAAATGACGATTTCGAAGGGTATTTTCGGTTTCAATCGTAGCCGCATCAACACTGGCCGCAATGCTGCCAGTGTTGGGGGTTTCTGGATCAAATTTCAAGGTTGCGGCCAATCCTTTAAATGAGCCATCGACCGTTACCCCCAACATTTTTACTGAAAAACCGATGGTCGATGAAACAGGCTGCCAGGTTTGACCCAGGGCTGTTTCCATCATACTTATGCAAAGTACTAAAATTAAGTTTTTTTTCATAGAGACCGAGATAGCATTTCGCAGTTATAATTTGAAAGAAATCGCCACAAAAGGCATCAGAATCTTATTGCGGAAGCGGTCGTTTTCAAAAGTTAGATTTTGAAAAGTGGTATATTCCGTAAATTGAAAACTTGCCCCAAGTCGTAACCCTGTTTTGGAACTGAACCAATAACGCGCATACAATTCAGAATTCAAACTGCCCAAGTCGTTGTCGCTGACCAGCAATAAATTGAAAACCGTTGGCTTGGCCGATTGTTGCGTACCGCTCAAACGGGAGTCGGTAGATTTGGCCAAAAATGTTCCTGTTTGCTGGGCTCCAAAAGTAGCCCCGATGGCGTCGATGTTGAAGCCTACGTCTAGTTTTCGGAAGCTGTATTCTAAATGAATGGCCAAATTGAGGGCGTTGGTTTGGGAGCGAGGTAGTTTGAGCGTGTCCAGATTAGACAATACATTTTCGACAAACAACACCTGCGGGCCCTTTTCTCCGGAAGTAAGTCGGGCGGGTGCGGTGATATAATCTAAGTCTTTCCCCACAAAGGAGGTAAATCGAATACCCCAGCCCACTCTAAAGCGTTTGGCTTTGCCGATGCCGTAGAGCTGTTGGTACGACAGTGCCCCCGAAAACCCTCCAATGGCCGACAGCGCTAGGTCGGCAGTCGTTATTTTTTTTGGGTAACTGAATTGGGCGTGACTGCCCGTAAAAGCCGCTAACGCGAGCAATACTAAGAATCCTTTTTTCATGGAGTTTACAGGAGGTAATTGTTAAGGAAAGAATTTTTGAACTGTCAGGTTCAAGGCTGATTCTTGGGAAAAATCACTGTTTGAGTTCGGCATTGCCAAATAGCACGGAGAACGGTTTGCACCAAATCAGGATGTATTTTTGGGTTTTGAGGTCGGGGGCCGAAGGCAATTCAATGAAAAAATTGCCGAGATTCACGCCTTTGCCGATCTCCACAAACCGAGAAGCAACGCGGTCTTCGGAGAGATAAATCCGCAAATCTGGCCCGCTGTCGGTTTTGAAGTCGTTGAAAACAAGGGAATATTTATCCCCTTTTTGGTACAGCTTTACCCCACCAGAAGTTGGATGGACGTTGGACATAAACATCCCCTGCGCCACTAATTTTTGTCCAGTAGAATCAAATGACGTAATGGGCTTGTTGATTTCAGGGCCTACATTGCCCGAAGGGGAAACGGGAGAAACGGGTTGAAGTTCTTCATTTTTTTGACAGGCGATTCCCCCCAGCGCCAAACAAATCATTACCAGTGCCTTTTTCATAGATTTTAAAATTTTTTTCTATGACAAAGATGTTTGAATTTGGCACCACGGAATGTCGGCTTGCTGACATTCCGTGAATATTTATACTGTTAACTTTCGGAGTTGTTTTACATCAGGAATCACAATACTGCTGCGGTTGTAATCAATGAGCCCGTTGTGCTTCAATTCACTGAAAAGTTGCGTTACAGTTTGGCGTGTGCTACAAATCAGACTGGCTAGGTCTTGGTGGGTGAGGTAGTTTTTGAGCGTAATACCCTCAGGGGTAGGCGTGCCTTCTTTTTCGGCCCATTCTTCCAAAAAAAGCAGGAGTCGGGTACGGACGTCTTTAAACATCAGATTGGCGTAGCGGTTCTCCAACCGGCGAAAACGTAGCCCAATTAGTTTGGTGAATTTGACAGCAAGGCTAGGGTTTTGTTGGATGACTTTTTCAAAATCTTCAATCCTGAAACTGCATACCGTCACTGAGTCAGATAATGCCACCGCAAACTCGTCCATGTCGGTAGCGTCAAGAGTTATCTGGCCAAAAAGGTCGCCTTTTTGAATCACTTCTTTGACTGTTTCGTTGCCTTCAGCATCGAGTTCTACAATCTTGATAACGCCTTTTTTGAGAAGATAAACCCGATTGGTTTCGTCGTGGGCAAAATAGATAATCTCGCTTTTCTTGGCTGACTTGAAGTTGGTAATCAAACAGATTTGCCTTAGTTCTGCGGAGTCGAGGTTACTAAATAGCTGATGGTCACGCAGGTACCAGTAGCGAGTTTCCAAGGGAAATTGCGGAGTCATCTTACGATGTTTTAGAGTAAACAGCCATTGATAACAGTAAATATACGAACTATTTGCTCAAATAGATGCACTTCAAAGTTGACCGCTCATGGCAAAAAACTCGCGGGAAGTTTGTAAGAGTTTACCCAACGGAGTAGGTTTTACGCCTAAGCGGATATTGGCGGCGCTGATGTCGGCCACGATTCGCATGTTATGCATAATATCGCGATAAGCTTTCCAGAGTGTATAGCTGGGGTCATACACATGCCCTGGCTCCGATGTAGCTCCGTTTAGTTCCATGATTTTGATGTTGTGCCCTGCATAGAAGTCTTCTAAATTGCTTACTTTTAGGTCAAAACGTCCGTAATAAAACCCTTCAATGGGCAACGCAATTTGGTCAAAAACGCTTTCGAGGCGTTGATTAATTAAATGATTAGCATTCAAAAACTTGGTGCCCAAACAATGATTTCCGATGGGCTGAATGTAGCGGCGTTGGCCAGTCGGCACTACGGTATTCCACTCGTCTTTTACGCGTTCTTGCAATTCTTGCATTGCAAAACGGGCGCGGGTGTTTTGGGTTAGGAGTTTGCCCACCGTTGAATGTCCGTCGCCCACCACGCTCAAAAATTCTTTTTGCGTGATAGAGGTGATTTTGCCTTTAGACTCTTCGGGCAAACGTGCATACATCACCCCAAATTCCAGTTCATAATCAATGTATTCTTGAATAATGACGGGCTGTGGCGTTTCTTTTAAGTAGCGTTGGAGTTGGTCGGCATCATCTATTTTGTGCACCCTAAACCCCCGCCCTCCTACGTCTGGTTTGACGATGAGCGGAAACGAAATGTACGCTTTCTTTAGCTTTTCTTCCACGGTATTCCACGCTTCACCCTGTGGGATCAACGTCCCCTTTGGCAAAAATTGAGGACTAATTTGGGCAAGAATGTCATTTTTAGATTCACCAAAAACTCCCCCATCTGGAATACACGTATTGACGGTAGTAAAGTACGTAAGCGACCTGTTTCTGAGGGCTAAATAAAGCCAATAGGGCGCAAGTGGTAGGAAAAACACCCACCAAGTCCAATATTCATAATTCACTAATTTAACGAGCCAAAGAGGGGAACGAAGGGTTGAGAACATACAAGAAATGGGTGAATTTAATTCAAAAAGCAAGTTAAATGGTAAAATGTTCTTGGTTTACTAAGCAGGAAGTAATCCACGAATGGTCGAAATGGTTTTTGACCAATGTAATATCACTAGGAGTGCGCAGCATTTGAAGGTAATCAGGGCCAACGCAAACAACTGCCCTCCGTCGCCTAATACATCAATGCCCAATACCGTAAGGTGCGATAAAATAGCGCCTGCCATGGTGCCTAAGCCCAAGATAGGGCCTATCCAGCAATAACGAGGTAGGAGCAAAAGTATACCTGCCATTAATTCAATAACGCCCGAGCCAATTCGGCCGTAGGGCTCAACGCCGAGTTTGGTGAAAATATAGACACTTTCTTCGGCCCCCGTAAATTTAAAAAAAAGTGTTTGTAACAGAATGACCGCCGCTACGATTTGAGCTAGCCAAGAGAGGATGGTTTTGGTTTTCATGGATTGAGGTATTTTTCAGTGAGGAAGGAGGTAGGGTACATTATTGAGCAGAAACACGTTGCCAATTTTTGTCGGCTTTTGCTTTCAAATTGACTTCATCTTTGTTCCAATCCGATAAAGTATTGTTGAACAGTTTGTTGTAAAAAAGATACAGCTTGCCGTTAATGATTTTGTAGGTTTCGGGATTTATCTCCACTTTTTCACCATGGGCCGCCCCCATTGCGTACGCACACCAGCCACCATATTGAGGCTCGTAAGCGGCGGGGTTCTTTTTGAAAATTTCAGCATTGGCTGCGGAGGAGAATTGATACGTAACTCCCTCATAATATACTACATACGTCTTTGAGCCTTTGGTTGGTTTTTTTTGAAAATAACTGACGGGGTCGTAGCCAGAGAGCGCAAGACCTTTTTCTAAATTGTACTGTTTTTGACGGAGCGCAGGAGACTGCGCAAAAATAAATTCTGCAAGGAGAAGAAGTGTGGCCAAAAGAATTGTTTTCATGACTTTATTCGGAATTGATGGTTTGATGATACAAAAATGACATATCAAACCTTAACCGAATGTCGGCCAAATGACAAAACCGTGAAAAATAGTGATTTGTTATTGAAGATTAAATGCGATTCAAATCTTAGTTTCTAGTCTATTAAGGTTTGCTGAAGGCCCATTTTAGAAAATCGGGCATGGCCGCCGACCACGTTGCCTGGTCGTGATGCCCGCCTTTGACTTCTAGGTAGCGAACGTCTTTGCCCCAATGGTAGCCTTTGCGTTCGAGTTCGGCAATCAAGTCGAGGGTGTCTTCAACAGAATCAATGACACCGTTGTTGTTGCGGTCCTCTTTCTCGTCTTCCGAGCCTGTTTGTAACCAAAATTGCGGATGATGTGTGGAGGCAGACCCGGGAGTTTCGCGAACTAAACGGTGCATGATTCGGTCGTTGTGGTCGTCGTAATGGTTTTCGTAGGCGCGTTGTCGCCACCAAAACGAACCCGAAAATACGCCCGCTTTACCGAAGTGGTTGGGATGATGCCAAGTAATATCAAAGGCCGACAGCCCACTCAGTGAAAAACCGCAAATGACCGTGTTTTG
>JAIXPV010000525.1 GCA_027486105.1 Runella sp.
GCCGAAATTTTATCTCATACCGACAGCCGGGGCGATGCCAACTTCAATCGGGTTCTTTCGCAAAAAAGAGCACAAGCAGTTGTTGACTATATGGTTTCGAAAGGTATAAGCCGAAATCGACTAAAACCCACTGGAATGGGTGAAAGCACCCCCGTCAATGGTTGTATTGATGGTGTTATTTGTACGGAAGCTGAGTATCAAAGAAATCGTCGAACCGAGTTTAAAGTTCTAGAAATCAGATAAATAAATACATTTCACTCAAAAAGAGGGGCCGGGTCATGGCCCCTCTTTTTCTTTTTTATTGAGCGTAATCCATAAAACGCCTATTTTTGAGGTTTCGGTCCGTGTATTTGCTTTTTACAAAGACCCCAAACCATAAAAACTCAACAATGGGCTTCCGCTCTTTTCTCAGCAAACCGCTCGCAAAATACATTTTTAACAGTCAACAAAACTGGATGTATAACGCCCCAGCCGCCCAAAATCAATGGCGCACCAAATTGGTCTCAAGTGCCGCAAGTACGGCCTTTGGGCGCGATCATTTTTTTAAGGATGTAACATCATACGAAGACTTTAAGCAAGCCGTTCCCATTCGGGATTATGAAGACTTAAAAGGATATATTCAACAGATAATCGACGGTCAGGAAGATATTTTATGGCCAGGGAAACCTATTTATTTTGCCAAAACATCGGGCACTACATCGGGTACAAAGTACATCCCAATCAGTAAAGATTCCATCTCTAACCACATCAATTCTGCCCGCGACGCGCTACTCAACTATATTCATGAAACTGGCAAAGGGGCGTTTTTAGACAACAAGCTTATTTTTTTATCGGGCAGCCCAGTGCTAGATACCAAAGGAAGTGTGCCCACAGGGCGGCTATCGGGTATTTCCAACCATCACGTCCCTGCCTATCTGCGTACCAATCAACTACCAAGCTACGAAACCAACTGCATCGAAGAATGGGAAGAAAAACTGGAACGGATTATTGACGAAACCATTTTGCAACCCATGTCGCTCATTTCAGGGATTCCTCCGTGGGTACAGATGTACTTTGATCGCATCATTGCCCGAACTGGAAAACCCATCAAAGATGTTTTTCCAGAATTTCAACTCTTTGTTTACGGCGGAGTCAATTTTGAACCTTATCGGGCCAAGTTGTATGAGTCTATTGGAAAAAAAATAGACTCGATCGAGATGTATCCTGCCTCAGAGGGCTTTATTGCCTACCAAGATTCTCAGTATGCGGAAGGGCTATTGTTACTGGCGGATACGGGTATTTTCTACGAGTTTATTCCTACGGAAGAGTTTTTTAACGAAAACCCAACGCGTTTGTCGCTGGAGGAAGTAGAAATAGGCAAAAACTACGCCCTCATCATCAACAATAACGCAGGTCTTTGGGGCTATTCCATTGGCGACACCGTTAAGTTTGTTTCCAAAGACCCTTATCGTCTGTTGGTTACGGGGCGCATTAAGCATTTTATTTCTGCTTTTGGCGAACACGTCATTGGTGAAGAAGTGGAAAAAGCGCTTAAATACGCCATGGAACGGCAGCCCGAAACCGAAGTCGTAGAGTTTACGGTAGCCCCGATGGTGACCCCGAGTGAGGGACTCCCCTACCACGAATGGCTCATTGAATTTGCCACCCCCCCCAACGATATAGAGCGTTTTTCGCTCGACATCGACCATCGACTCGCCGAGTTGAACGTTTATTATGACGACCTCGTGTCGGGCAGCATTTTGCGGCCTTTAAAAATCACAACATTGGCAAAAAATGCCTTCATAGACTACATGCGCTCACAAGGCAAATTAGGCGGACAAAATAAAGTTCCCCGCCTAGCAAATGACCGAAAAATTGCTGATTTCCTGTCGGTAAGCTAGCAAAATTTTATCTAAATCTTTATTGCCTAAGCCGTCTTATACGACGGCTTAGCTGTTTTATTCCATTAAATATTTGTTGATTTCTTCCGAATACAAATTACCAAAAAGTACGAATTTGGTTCGTTTTTTGCTACGTGTAATTACCGTTAAATAATTATTTTACTACGATAAAATATAGACCGCTATATTGCAAGTGCCTGATAATCTATTGGTAAATTTTTAGGACATTGAACAACTTTTACGTATCTTTACGTTAATGTAGCTTTACAGCTACTGAAAAGCGAGGTACTTTACCCTTCTTAAAAGGCATACCTAGCAATGTTTCACTAACCAAAAATCGTTTTGAAAAGAAGACAATGTATCATTCTATCAACGCTTTTGTTGTCAAGTTTAGGAGCTGAAGCCGAGGGCTTCAATGAATCCTCCTGTATTCGCTTTTGTAATGAGCCACTCCCAGTTTATGAAAGCCAAGTACTCAAGTATTTTGAATCTGCTTTGCTCCATACGGCCAGTATGCCCCTGCATCAAATCAAGCCAAGAGCACAGAAATTCTTTCAGGTCATTGACCCAATTTTAAAACAATATCAAGTTCCGCTAGATTTTAAGTACTTGTGTATTGTAGAAAGTGCGCTCAACCCTAAGGCCATCTCCCACAAAGGAGCTTATGGCTATTGGCAGTTCATGCCCCACACAGCTCGTGCGATGGGCCTCATTGTTGACGGCCCAAAGGATGAACGCGAAAATCTGGTCAAATCTACCCACGCTGCCTGTCAGTACTTTTTAGACCTTTATCGTCAACTCGGCTCGTGGTCGTTGGTAGCTGCTGCTTACAATGCTGGCCCCACAAAAGTGAAACGGTATTTGTCAGCACGCGGCCAAACAAGTTATTATAACCTTCGCATCAGCGCCGAAAATCGCCGTTATTTATACCGCGTTTTGGCCGCAAAGGAGCTTTTTACCCGCCCCGAACTCTACAAGTCGGTGATTAGTGAAGAGATGACTCTCCAAAAGTTCATCCGACAACACGGACTGGCACTGGGCTTAATTGCCCCTCTAAAAATAAAAGTAAAGTCTCCTAAGACAAACGAGTTTCTTAGTGAAGAAACAACGGCTACCTTGGATGAAGGATTTTTAACGGGTTTTGACGATTTGATTTCGTTATCCTTTAAGCGTAACGGGTTTTTCCGTTGTACGCCTCCTGAGCCAATCGACGAGCTGGAGTTTGCCCAAAGTACTGACTCTAAAACGAATCTGTACTGGTGGAGAGCGCCCCGAGTTAATACTCGCCGGCGCAACGATCTGAAAGCTTTATTAGCTGAGGCACGTAGCCGAGTGGCGCGTACACCTCAATTAAACTCCAGTTTAGTTTAGGAAACTGTCTTAATCAAACAAAAAGCGTCATCTCGAAAGAGATGACGCTTTTTGTTTGATTAAAGAAAATTATCTCTATTAAGCTTGCTTAATCAACTGGATATTGATGTGCAGTTTTACTTCATCGCTTACCACAATTCCGCCCGCTTCAGTAACCGCCGCCCAGTTTAAACCAAATTCCTTACGATTAACCTTACCAGTAATTTCAAATCCTACTTTTGTATTACCATAAAAATCAACCATTTGTCCACCATATTCGGCAGAAAGGGTTACAGATTTAGTCACACCACGCATGGTCAAATCACCCATCAAAACGTACTCATCAGCACTTTTTTTGGTCAATGAAGTAGATACAAATGAAAGTGTGGGGAAATTTTCGGCGTCAAAAAAATCAGCACTTTTAAGGTGGGCATCACGCTGTTCCATGTTGGTGTCGATGCTGTTAACATCAGAACTGAACTTTACTGAGGCGCCCTCAAAACTATCTCCGTCAGTTTCAACAGATGCTTCAAATGATTTAAAGTTTCCCGTTACGGTTGAAATTACTAAGTGTTTTACTTTAAATTGTACTTCTGAGTGTGTTGGGTCAGCTACCCAAGCAGTTTTTAGTGTGGCCATGGTTTTATGTAAGTTTTGTATAAATCAAAATTGATGACACAAATTTATGTGTATATACATTAAATGTCAAGACATTTTTTGATTTTTTTTGAGCATAAAAAAATTGCCAGTAAGGATCTACTTACCAGCAATTTCAGAGAGACGATTGAACCCCGTTATTATGCCATTTCTGTAACATGGGCCTCAAGGGCCACCTCAGCTTCCGTTTGGGGAATATAAGTCTTAAAAAAACTTCTAAGTTTTAAATACAGAACCCCCAAAACCGCTTCCTTAAAAATTTTAGTAGACATTTTAGAGACGCCTTTGGTCCTATCGGTAAAAATAATAGGTACTTCGGTCATTTTATAGCCGTATTTCCAAGTGTTAAATTTCATCTCAATTTGAAAAGCATAGCCTACAAATCGAATATCGTTTAGGCCAATCCCCTGCAATACTTCACGTTTATAGCAAATAAAACCAGCGGTGGGGTCCATGATTTCCATGCCCGTGATGAAACGAACATACACTCCCGCAAAATAAGACATCAAAACGCGCCCCATTGGCCAGTTGACTACATTTACCCCTTTGATATACCGAGAGCCAATCGCTACGTCATTTCCGTCTTTCGCACAGGCTGTATACAAACGAACCAAATCATCTGGATTATGCGAAAAATCGGCGTCCATTTCAAACAAATAACGATACCCCTCTCCAAATGCCCACTGAAATCCGTGAATATAAGCCGTACCAAGCCCCTGCTTACCTTTGCGCTCAAGCAAGTGCAATCGGCCAAAATACTCCTGCTGCAGCTCTTTCACTTTCAGCGCAGTGCCATCAGGAGAACCATCATCTACAACGAGTATATCAAAAGGAAGAGATAAACTAAATACCTTACGGATAATAGCCTCAATATTTTCAATTTCATTATAGGTAGGGATGACTACAAGATTCTCTTTGAAGATTCCCATATATTTTTTCGTTTTAAATTAATTTCAAATCTGTTAAAACAAGGCATCGAAAACATCGCCACCATCAACATGACAAATATCAGGCCATTTCGTACGTTGAGCATTATCACCCACAACAACCTCATTTCGACCAAACGATGATAAGAGCCAGGATAAATCACTATTGTTAAAATAAACGCTACCACAAAACAATAAATTATCGTAGGCCGTAAAAAAGGAACAATCGGTAGAAGCCAAATCAAGTATTGCGGAGAAAATACTTTATTACTTACTAAAAACAAAAGTAACACTGCTCCAGAAGCAATCAGCAACATCTCCGTAGAAACGCGATTTTGCTTCTGAAAAAAGAGGTATATTATCCCCAAAA